>JAHDEU010000130.1 GCA_020628635.1 Hellea sp.
TGCCGATATTGGCGTTGATCTTGACGAGGAAGTTGCGGCCGATGATCTGCGGCTCGAGCTCCGCGTGGTTGATGTTGGACGGGATGACGGCGCGGCCCCGCGCGATCTCGTCGCGCACGAATTCCGGGGTGACGAAAGCGGGTATGTCCGCGCCGAAGCTCTCTCCGGCGGCAACGCGGTCGTCCGCGTCGGCCAGCTTCTCCTGCCGGCCGAGATTTTCGCGCTCCGCCACATAGATCATCTCCTTGGTGATGATCCCGGCGCGGGCATATTCGAGTTGCGTGACAGGCCCCGTGCCGTCGCCGACCAGCGGTCTGTGGCGCACGGGGAACTCTCTTGCGAGAAAGCGGCCCGTGGCGTTGCCATTGTCCTCGGGCTTCACCTCGCGCCCCTCATACTCCCGCACATGGCCGCGCGCCTTGACCCACTCGGTGCGCGGCCGGGCGAGGCCCTTCTCCACGTCAATGGTGACGCTGGCATCAGAATACGGCCCGGAGGTGTCATAGACGGGCACGGGCGGCTCGCCGGCGGACGGATGCAGCGCGATGGAGCGGTGCGGCACGCGCAAGGACGGGTCGGCCAGCGGCGCGGTATAGACCTTGGTCGAAGCGGGCAGCGGGCCGGTGGTGACTTCGGGCGTCTGGAAGTCGTCCTGGGAGAGGGGCTTGTTCATGGTGCGGCTCCTTGCATGAGGGTCACGAGCGCGGCGTCGTCGCCGCGCAGGAAATGTTGGACGGCCGGCTGTACGAGCGTGTCGGACACACCCCGCACCTCGATATGGCCGCCAAAGGACTGGAAGATGTGGAACCAGCGGCGCTTGCGCGGTGGTCCTGGCAGGAATGCATCCATGCGACCGCGACCATCGGGCAGCAGGTGCAGCAGCGCGTCGTCGGCCAAGCGGTTCAGCCCTAGGCCGGGTGGGCAGACATCGGTCGCGCCCGCCGCCTCGCCGTCGCGGAACTTGGCGCGCTCCGCCGCCCAGCCGAAACCGTCATAATGGCGCATGACCTGCTCGGCTGTATCGACCGGCACATCATCGACGGCGACGCTAAGGTCGGCGCGTTGGATCCAGCATTTCGCGCGTGGGTCTCGCCCGCTCATCACCCGTCCTTCCGGCGCGTTGTCGCGCATCAAGTTCAAAGGGTGCGTCTCAACCTAGGTGCCCCTCGGTGGCGCGACTGTGCGTCATAGTCCGAGTCGGCGCAAGGGTGGGTGGTCAGCGCGGACTTGGCTCACCGAAGCGCTCGATGCGGCTGCTCACGCCGTCCGCGTCCAGCGTGATGACGTAGAGGCGGTCATATTCGGTCGCTTCCACGATCTCCGCGCCCGGCTCCGCGCCGAGCAGTTCGGCGAGCGGCGGCGTGGTGTTGGAGTGGCCGACGACGAGGTGGCGTCCCGGCGTCGCCTCCAGTCGCGCTGCCATGGCGGGGAGGTCGCGCGGATTGTAGAGTTCCACCTCCAGCCCCGCCGCGGCTGCGATGGGCGCGGCCGTATCGCGCGTGCGCTTGGTGTCGCTGCTGTGGATATGGGTGAGACCCGCACCTGCGAGCCTATCCGCCAGCGCTTCGGCGCGCGCCGCGCCTTCCGGCGTCAGCGCGGGGTCGTCCACGCCCAGCACCTTCTCGGCATGGCGGACGAGGTAGATGGTGTGGCCGCCATCAGCAGAGGGCGCGCAGCCCGACAATGCCAACGCGGCGAGAGCCACCACTATACTGCGTCTGCTGAACATTTCGCTCTCCCCTTCGGTTGCGCAGACAAATCGCACGCGGCCGGTTAAGTAATTGCTGCCGCTAGGCCAGTCTCGCGCGCAACGCCGTCAACAGTCCTTGCGCATCAGTCGTGCGCAATATGATCGGCCCGCGCTCCCAATCCACGACCACGCAGCGCTCTCCCATGTCGTAGTCAAGACGCGGGTTGGACAGGCTGTCCAACGGCATGGCGAAGTCCGTGTCGGGACGGTCTGACGGCTCCACGACGATGCGAGCGTCCGATAGCCAGTGCGCCGTGGCGCGCGGGGTGAGGTGTTCGTCCTTGAAGCTCGCAAACCAACGTCCAAGCCTTGTCTCCCCGTCCGGCGCGATGACGTTGACTATCAGGAGACCCACTGCGCCCGCGATGAGAAAAGGGAGGTATTTTTCAAGTGTCGCAAGGTTGGAGCGAAGCGCGACAAAGAATGTAACAAGACCGAAAACCGTGAAGGCCGAATTGGCCAACCATCCCGCCCGCTTCACGAGGGGCGGGATTGCGATGGGCTCCACCGCCTCCCGCACCGCGCCCCAGACGATGGTCTCGTCCGGCTCAGGCTGCAGCGGCATGTCCCGGGGCGTCTCGCTCACCGCTGCCCCTGCATCAGCCGCAGCAGCGGGCGTTCCAGCAGGCGGTGGCTCACCATGGCGGCCAGCACGGAGGCGGCCGCGCCGAGCAGCACGAAGCCCGCAAAGCCCGCCACGCCCGCGCCGTCGAGCCAGCCCGGGACAGCCAGCACGCGGCGCATCGCCAGCAGCACGAGGATATGCACGAGATAGAGCGAGTAGGACACATCGCCCAGGCCCTTCAGCCAGCGCGGCACGTCCAGCCTGTCGATCCGTTCCAGCGCGGCGACGCCGAACAGGATCAGCCCGCCTGACAAGCCATACACCACGACGCGGCGGCGCATGAAGTCGTGCTGGTCCGTGTCCACGCCGTGCAGCAGGGTGATGGCAAAGATGGCCGCGCCGACCATCAGCGCGGCCTTGGCGAGAGCGTAGCCCGGCGGCTTCCACCGCAGCAGCGCCGCCGCGCCCGCACCGACGGCGAACTCGGCCGACAGGGGGTGGTAGAGCACCTGCAACGGATCATCGGGCAGCAGGCCGGTCGCGGGCAGCACGGCCCAGCTGAGCAGAATGGCCGCGCCCCAGAGCAAAATCAATGGCACGCGCGCCCGGCCGGGCAGCAGGAGCAGCAGCGCGAACAGCGCGTAGAAAACGATCTCGAAGGACAGCGTCCAGCCGACGCTGAGCACGGGCGTGGCGGATTGCGGCCAGAGCGACAGCGAGGCGGCGTAATAGCCCCAAGCCCCATCTGCGCCCACAATGTCCGGCGAGGCGGGCTGGCCGTAGGTGAGCCAGAAATAAAGCGCCATGAGCGAGCAGAACACCCACCAGAGCGGATAGATGCGCGCCGCGCGGCGCCAGGCGAAGCGTGCGGCCGCACGCCCGCCGCGCGCAATGTCCGCACCGATCCAGACCATGACGAAGCCGCTGATGACGAAGAACAGGTCCACCCCGGCCCAGCCCTGGTCCCATGGCCCCGCGACGACGCCGTCTTCCGCCCCCGCATGCACGCGCCAGATCTGCGCGGCGTGGAACAGCACGACGAGTAGGGCGGCGACCCCGCGCAGGGCCTGCAATCCCTCCAGCCGGGCGGGTGCGGGCGGCGTTTCGACGCTCATGACAGCACTTTCTCGCATAAATCGCGGTCGCCAACCGGCGGAGTGGGTGAGCTTGATGCCATGCGGGCGACTATGGCCTGCGCGAACAGGCGCGCAAGTGTGGATTGGGACAAGCCCCGTCGCCGGAAACCGAAAGCGGACGCACCCGCAGTCATTTGTTGTCTGCTTTGGACGCGCCCAATGTCTCAACCCTTGTTAACCATGTTCCCTCACGCGACCTAAACCTGCTCCAGATTAAAAACACGCCGTGGCAGCTCACCCTGCCGCAATGTGGGAACCAGAAACCGGGACGAGGGCGTGTACCAACTGATCTATCAATCCATCAGGTCGGTAGACCTCGACGCGACGGCGCTGCGGCGCATCGTGGCCGAGTCGTCCGACCGGAATGCCGAACGCGGCATCACCGGCGTGCTGCTCTTGCAGGGCAACACCATCATGCAGGTGCTGGAAGGACCAGAGGACAATGTGCGCGCCGTTTACGACCGCATCCGCAAGGATCGCCGCCACCACGGCTGCGTTGTGCTGTTCAGCCGCCAAACAGGCCGCCGCTCCTTTGATGAATGGCGCATGGGTTTCTGCGAGGTGGACGATGACGGCGTGGACCATTTCCGCATGACAATCTCGGCGCTGCGCGCGCGCCAGATGCAGGTCGCCAAGGGTCCTCGGCGAAAGATCGCGAGCTAGTCGTCCGGGCTTTCGGACTCCGCTGCGTCCGGCTCCGCCATCACGGCCACCATCGGCCCCAGCTGCCCACCCCGCTCACTGCGGTAGATTTCCGGCGCGCGGATCATCGATATCGTGCCGTCCAGATAGAGCGCATCGCCCACGCCGAGACCGTCGCGGAACAGCCGCGCGAAATGGTGGAAGTTCACGGGCGCATCGCTGATGGCAAAGAACAGCGCGTCTTCGCTGACCCCGACCCCGTTGCGCCTGCGCCGGCTTTCGCTTTCCAGATTGAAGCGCGGGTGCAGTGCGCCGTCGATGACCAGCATGGGCCCGGACTGGGTGGCGAAGGCGGGCTCCGCCTCCAGCGCCTGGAACGCCAGGGTTTCGGTCACGGAAACCCGCTCACCATCCGACCAGAACACGCCGTTGGGCAGCATACCGAAATTGCCAGCACTCGCCCCGGTCAGCAGCGGCGCGGCCTGCGTCCCGTCTTCCACATAGTATCCGACCGGGCGGCGGTCCGGGTGGTACATGCCCGCATTCATCATCATGACAGCCTCGTCTCCAAGGTCGGCTGCTAGATTATCGAAGTCACCCAACGGCGCGCCGTCATCGCCGTAGAGCCGCAGGCGCACGTCCGCATCGCGGTCGAACTCGCACACGATGAAGGGCGCGGCGTCGAACTCCATCGACCGGCAGTGGCTCGGCTTGGTGGGCGCGGCCGTCTCCGCCGCGCCGCATCCCGCCAGCAGCAGGACGGAGAACCCGCCTAGCGGGCGCAATAGTCCGGGCCGGTCGGCAGGCTCGCCATGAAACCCAGCATGTCGGACTTCAGCGGGCTGCCGCCGTCGAAATGGCGGCTCAGCACGCGCACGGCATCGGTGTGGTTCATGCCCTCGTAAAGCTTGCTCTCCACGCGCAGGCCCGCCGCCTCCATCTTCGCGGCGAGTTCGCGCGTGTTCTTCGGGCCCACCGTCGTGTCGTCCAGCCCGTTGACTAGCATGGTCGGCGGCAGCGGCCCGCTCACCCGGTTCAGCGGCGCATCAGACCCTTGGAAGCGGTCCGGGAATATCGTGGTGAACGGCGCGTCTGTCAGCGGATAGGCGCCAGTGGGCGCGGCCAGCGCGATCACGCCCGCCACTGTGGAGCATGTGTCCAAACCCGACACATCCGGCGCCATGGCCGCCATCAGCGCGTTGTATCCGCCCGCGCTGTGGCCCACCAGCACGACGGGCCTGCCGCTGAACAGGTCGGCGGCCGCCTGCACGGCCAGCCCCGTATCCACCACCATGTCGGGATAGCGCGCCTCCGGGTAGAGCCGGTAGTTGGGCACGACCACATGGTAGCCTTCCTTGGTGAAGCCCTCGGCGAGGAATTTGTAGATGTCCTTGCTGCCCTCGCTCCACGATCCGCCATGGACGAAGACCATGACCGGCGCACCGTCTCTCGGCGTGGCCGCGCGGTAGATGTCCATGCGCTGCCGGTCGAGATCGCCATAGGCCACGTTCTTGTCCCGGTCGAAGGACGATGACGGCGTGATCCCGTTGAGCACACCGACCGCCGAACAGCTCGCCAGGGCAAGGGCGAGGGCGGGCAGAGCGGCAAGCGTGGCGAGGAGGCGGGTGAGAAGGGTCATGCCTGTCCTTACGCATGAGCGCACGGTTTGGGGAATCACCTTTGCGTGGAAACGTGCCTGCAGTGCTCAGTCCGGCACGCGGTCGATGGTGATGTGGCCCGGCTGGGCGGCGAAGCGCGCGAGCCAGTCTGTCACGTTCGGGTAGTCGGACAGCGCAAACCCGCCCTCCCCCGCCACATGGGTGTAGGCGTAGAGCGACACATCGGCGAGCGAGCACGCCTCGCCCACGAACCAGTCGCGCCGCGCCAGATGCGCGTCCATCACCGACAGCGCATCCGCGCCCTTGGTCATCAGCGCGGGCAGCTCCGTGGCGCGCGTATCCATGGCGTAGTGATGGATATAGCGCGCGACCGCGACCGCGGGCTCATGCCGGTATTGCTCCCAAAACTGCCATTGCAGCATCTTGGCGTGGTCGAACGGATCGCTGGGCACGAGGGGTGAGCCGTCCGCCAGATAGCGGATGATCGCATTGCTCTCCGCCAGCGTGCGGCCATCGTCCAGCTCCAGCAGCGGGATCTGCCCCGCCGGGTTGAGCGCGCGGAACTCCGGCGTGTTGGTCTCGCCCGTGATGATGTCGATCGGCATGTGGGTGTAGGTGATGCCCAACTGCGCGCAGACCCAGCGGACCTTGTAGGAATTGCCGGAGGGGAGGTAGTCGTAGAGGCGCATGGGGTGGGTTATGGCGCGCGGGGTGGGAGAGGCACGTGGGAGGTGGGCGACTGTTGTTCCGCACATCGACAATACTGGCGAATTTCCCCTATCAACTCCTCCCC
>JAHDEU010000131.1 GCA_020628635.1 Hellea sp.
CGGCCTGCCCATGGCCCAGTCCCTCGACAAATGCGGCGGTAAAGCAGCTCGCTCCAGCGCCACCGCGCGCACCGGAGCACCTGTCCATGGGCTCGCCGATCAAGTCGGCGAGATGAGAAGGATCTTGTGATTCTAGTGAACATCGTCCCCGGACTTGATCCGGGGTCCATTCGCATCAAGGTTCGGTTGCTGGCGCGGGGATGACGACACGCGGATGTCGATGCCCGTCGCCCCCGCACTTCGCCCGGCGACCATCCAAGCCCGATCCCCGCACCCCGCTATAGTTAACGCCCCCCTAACCTCTTGCCGCCATGCCCCTACCCATGGCCGTGACGACCTACAGCTATGAGCAGCTCCAGCAGCGCAACCTCGCCTATCTCGGCCTGGCGCGCGGGATTGAGGGCTTTCTGTGGATGGTCGTGCTGCTGTTCTTTTCCGGCGCGATCATCGGTCTGACATTTGCGGACGCCACCGCGCTGGACCAAAGCGACGGCGCGTTCGGGCGGATGCTCTGGTATCCGGTCTATGCCTCCATTCTCTTTCTCGCCGTTTTCCGCGTGCCGGGCATCTTGCGGCTGGCCAGCTACAATCCGCTGATCGTGTTCTGCGTGCTCTATATGGGCATCACCATGTTCTGGTCGGTCGATCCGGGGGGCACACTGCGCCGGTCCATCGCCCTGCTGATGACGACCTTCGCAGGCCTCGCCTTCGCCGCGCGCTTCGAGTGGGACGAGATGGTGGAGCGCATTGCGGGCGTCATGCTCGTGCTGGGCTTGATCACGTTGTTCGTCGTGGTGAGCAATCCCGAGCGCGGCATCATGCAGTTCATCCATGAGGGCGCATGGCGCGGGCCGTGGGTGGAGAAGAACTATCTGGGCGGGGTGATGACCAAGGGGCTGGCCGTGTCGATGTGCGCCTTTGCGGTGAACCCCAAGCGCGGCTGGCTCTGGGTGCCGACGGGGCTGTTGTGTTTCGCGCTGGTGCTGCTGTCCACCTCCAAGACCTCGCTGCTGATCAGCCTGACCATGATCGGGCTGTTCATCGCGCTGCGCGTGTTCCGCCGCTATCCGATCCTGCGCATCCCGGTGGTGTTCGCATTCCTCGCGGGCGTGGCACTGATCATAGGCGTGGCCTTTGCCGCGCCCGAAGAAGCGCTGGCGTTGATCGGCAAGGACCCGACGCTGACGGGCCGCACCGATATCTGGACACTGCTGACCCGCGCCATCGAGCAGCGGCCCTGGCTCGGCTATGGTTACGGCGTGTTCTGGATGGACCCGTTGGGGCCGTCCTACGAGACGCGGTCCATCCTGCAATGGGCCGTGCCGACGGCGCATAATGGCTGGTTCGACACCTGGCTGTCGGGCGGGGCGGTTGCCATCGCGCTGTTTGCCGCCCTGCTGATCCCGACCGTGCTGATGAGCCTGGCGCGCATCAAGTCGGGCGGGGTGGAGACCTATTGGGTCGTGCTGTCCATCGTGTTCTTCATCGGCTTCTCGATTTCGGAGAGCTCGATCCTACAGCAGAACGACCTGTCGTGGTTCCTGTTCGTGGCGACCACCGCCAAGCTCTGGGCGCGCGAGCGGGCATGGTGGCGGCCGGGGTCGCGCGGGTCGGTCGCGCGGGTGAACATCATCCGCTAGGCGGGAGCCTTCACCCCGGCGCCTTGACGATGTGCGCGCCGAAGCGCTTGCGCCAGCCGATGAACTTCTGCTCCCAGAAATAGAAGCTGATGGCGGTCACCGCGAAGCTGAGCCCGAGCGCGACGATCACGGTCACGGGCGCGGACCATTCCGCGCGGCGCACGAGGTCCAGCACGGGGAAGTGCCAGAGATAGAGGCCGTAGCTCACCCGCCCGATCCAGCGCAGCGGGGCCAGTTCAAGGATCGGGAAAGCCCAGCCGAACATGCGGCCGTAATAGAGGTTCAGCATGAGCACGCCGATGGCTCCGCCCTGCACGGAAAAGCGCAGGACCTGCCGGAACATGTCGTCGCGGATGACGAAGGTGGCGAGCAGGGCCGCAACGGCCAGCGCGGCAGGCACCCAGCCCACCAGCGCGCGCAGGCGGTCGGGCGAGCCGAGCAGGTGCAGCCCGATGGAGAAGAGGCAGCCATAGGCGATGGAGTCGATCCGCGCGTCGGTGGCCATGTATGTGTAAGCTTGCGCTGTCTCCGGGGCCATCACGCTGACACCCAACCGCCAGAGCGGCACGACGAGGATCACCGCGAGGAGCGCGAAGAAGACCTTGCGCCAGTCGCGGGCCAGCAGCACCAGCAGCGCGGGGAAGAGCAGGTAGAAATGCTCCTCCACCGCCAGCGACCAGAGCGGCGTCCAGCTCATATAGGGCGCGTTTCCGGCCGCCTGCTGCGCGATCTGGTAGTAGTTGGTGGCATAGAGATTGGCGGCGGCGAACTCTCCGGCTGTCGGTGAGCCGAGGCCGAGCAGTATATGCACGAGCGAGCTGACCACGGTCATGCCGATCAGCGCGGGGATGAGGCGGATGAAACGGCGGATGTAGAAATCCTTCAGCCCGATGCGGCCCTTCTTCTCCCCTTCCGCGATCAGAAGCCTCGTGATGAGGAAGCCCGAGATGAAGAAGAACACCGTCACGCCGAAGCCGCCGGGCACGATATGGCTCAGCCCGAAATGGGCCACCAGCACGATCAGCACGGCAATGGCCCGCAGGCCGTCAAGGCCGGGAATGTAGCCATAGCGCGCAGTCGCGGACAGGCGGTCCTCCGTTGTGCGGGGCGCGGGGGCGATGTCAGACGTGATGTCCATGCGGCCTCCCTTGGCTCATCCGGGTTCACGGAGTCCCAAGGGCGTGCAAATTCCGCACCACGAACGCGAAACGTGGTTAAGGAAGCCTTATGAAAGCCCTCGTCTTCCACGGCCCGCGCGACATCCGCTACGATTCCTTTCCGGACCCGACGCTCACCAGCCCGCACAACCTGATCATCGAAGTGAGCCATTGCTCCATCTGCGGCTCGGACCTGCATCTCTATCACGGCGACCGGATCGGGCCGTTCGACTACAGCGCACCCCAACCGAAGTTCTGCACGGGTCACGAGACCATCGGGCGCGTCGTCGAGGTCGGCGCGGACACGCCGAGCTACCGCGTCGGCGACCGCGTGCTGGTGGCGGGCGGGGCGGGCTGCGGGCTGTGCCCGGCCTGCGCGCGCGGCGACATACGCCGCTGCTCCGGCCAATCTCCCGGCGTGGCCTATGGAATCAGCCCGATATTGCAGGGCGGGCAGGCGCACTATCTGGAGGTTTTCGCAGCCGAGACCGCCGCCGTGCCGATTCCGGACTATGTGTCTGACGAACAGGCCGTGCTGCTGACGGACGCCGCCGCCACGGCGCATTTCGGCGTGCGGCGCGCTGGCATGCGCGAGGGCGATACGGTCTGCGTCATCGGCCAGGGTCCGGTCGGGATGATGGCCGCCGAGATCGCGCTGGCGCTGGGGGCGGAGCGCGTCTTCACAATCGATCCCGTGGCGGCAAGGCGCGCGCAGAGCGAGGCGTTCGGGGCGGAGAGCTTCGCGCCGGATGTCGCGCGTGCCGCCATCAAGGACGCGACCGGCGGCGTCGGCGTGGACGTGGTGGTGGAAGCCGTGGGGCTGGCCAGCACGATCGACGAGAGCATCCGGCTGGCGCGCGTCGGCGGATCGGTGAGCATTCTCGGCATCGTCCAGGGTTCGACGCAGTCGGACGCTGGCGGTGTTCCGCCCCTGCGGCGCGCGCAGGGCAAGACGGTGTCCATCCATGCGGGCATCGCCAATGTGGTGGATAGCTGGCCGGAGCTGTTCACGCTGTTCGAGGCGGGCAAGATCCGCGGCGCGGACATGTTCACCCACCGATTTTCGCTGGCGCAGGGCGCGGACGCATATGCGCTATTCGACAGTCGCGCTGACGGCGTGGTCAAAGTGATGATAGAGCCTGGCCTATGAAAACGCTCCTCGTCTCCAAGACTGACCCCGCCGCCGTCACAATCGCGCAAGTTCCGCCCAAGCCGCTGGATGACGGAGAGGTCCGGCTCTCCATCGACAGCTTCGCGGTCACGGCCAACAACGTCACCTACATGATCTTCGGCGAGCAGATCGGGTACTGGAAATATTTCGACCCCGCCGCCTACGGCTTTGGCGAGGACGGCTTGGGCCGCATGCCGGTCTGGGGGTTTGCGACCGTCACCGAGTCGCGCTGCCCGGATGTCGCGGTCGGGACAGAGGTCTATGGCTTCCTGCCCATCGCCGAAGAGATCGTGGTGCGCCCGGTCAAGTTGAGCCCGGCGGGTTTCCAGGACGGAACGGAACACCGCGCCCCGCTGCATCCGGTCTACAATTCCTACAGCTACACGGCCGCCGACCCGAGCTACGGTGTGCAGAAAGCCATCCACCCGGTGCTGCGCCCGCTGTTCACCACCAGCTTTCTGATCGATGACTTCCTGGCGGAAAACGACATGTTCGGCGCCGAGCAGGTCGTGCTGACGTCGGCATCGTCCAAGACATCGCTGGGCACGGCGTTCTGCCTCAAGCAGCGCGGGAGTATCCCGGTTGTCGGGCTGACATCCGCGGGCAACAGGGCGTTCGTCGAGAGCACGGGCTATTACGACCGCGTCGTGACCTATGACGATCTGGACAGCCTGCCGGTCGTGCCGACGGCCATTGTCGACATGGCGGGCAATGGCGCGCTGATGGCGGACATTTACGGCCGCTTCGGCGAGAATATCCGCTATGCCTGCTCGGTCGGGAAATCGCACTGGCAGGGCGACGCCGCGCCCAAGCCTGACAAGGGCGCACCGCTCAAGCTCTTCTTCGCGCCCGACTATGCCCGCTCGCGCATGGAAGCGTGGGGCGGGGCAGGATTTGCCAAACGGCTTGGCGCGCGCTGGGTGCCGTTTCTGGAAGACGCGGCGCAGTGGATGAGCGTGGACGAACCCGGCGGCATGAGCCAGCTTCTCACCACTTACAACGACCTGCTGAACGGCCGGACCGACCCGACGCGGGCCGCGCTGTTCTCGATCAAGGAGGAGTCACGATGACGACTGAAACCTACGAATGCTTCACCGTCGAGATCGCGGACGCGGTCGCCCATATTCGCCTGTCACGGCCCGAGAAGCGCAATGCGATGAGCCCGAGCTTCTGGACCGACCTGCCCGCCATCGTGCGCGGCATCGACGACAATGCGCGCGCGCGGTGCATCGTGATCAGCGCCGATACAGCCGGTGAGCGGCCCATCTTTTCCGCCGGGATCGACGTGTCCATGTTCGGCGGGGGCGAGCTGGGATCGGACAAGAACCACCCGCAAGCGGGCGCGGCTTTCTATCTGGAGGTCCACCGGCTGCAGGATGCGTTCAACGCGCTGGAGGAATGCCGCGTGCCGGTCATCGCGGCGATCCATGGCGGATGCATTGGCGGCGGGGTCGACCTGATCACGGCGTGCGACATCCGCTTTGCGAGCGCGGACGCGTTCATCACCATCTACGAGATCAATGTCGGCATGACGGCGGATGTCGGCACCTTCCCGCGCATCCTCAACCACATGCCCGAAGGGGTCGTCCGCGAGCTGGCCTATACGGGCCGACGCATGCAGGCGGATGAGTGCGAACGCCGCGGGCTGTTCAACACCGTGCTGCCGGACCAGGCCGCATTGCTCGATCACGCCATGGCAACCGCGCGCGAGATCGCGTCCAAGCCGCCTCTGGCCGTGTATGGCTGCAAGCGCATCATCACCTATTCGCGCGACCACAGCACAGTTGAAGCGCTGGACAATATCGCGGTGTGGAACATGTCCATGCTGCTGCCGCAGGAAATGATGGAGGCCATGGTCGCCAAGGGTGCCAAGCGGCCGGGCGTGTTTTCCGACCTGCCCAAGCGCAAGGCGGGCTGACGAACGAAAACGGGCCCGGATGACCGGGCCCGTTCTTCAGTCCTGAGTGGTCCCGTGCGGCTAGTCGCGCTCGAACACCATGACCGTGTTGGTCGTCGGATCGGACACTGTCAGCCGGTCCTTGGTGATGGAGGTGATGGTGGTCGAGGTGGCGGGTGTGTTCACCACCTGGTTCTGCAGCGCGGCGCGGACCTGCTCGGCGATGCCCTCGCTGCTGTCGGTCGTGACTTCGGCCGTGGTGGCCTTTTCGGTCAGCGTCATACCGTCCAGCGTGTAGGTGCCGGTGCTCTCGATCTTGAAGGACATCTCGCCCATCTGCACGACCATCTCGCCTTCGGTCGTGCCGTCCTTGTTGTACTCGACCTCGCCGTCGCGCATGGTGATGGTCTGGCCGCCCTGGGTGATGGTGACCGGCTCGCTCATCTCCCATTCGCCGATGAGCAGCTCATCCGTGGTTTGCGGTCCGCCGCAGGCGGCGAGGATGGACGCTGCCGAGATCAGCAGGGCGGTGGTGAGTGTGCGGGTTGCCATGGCGGGCTCCTTGAATGTGAAGCTGCAGCCTAGGCCGCCCGTTCTGAAACGCAAGCCGCCTAGCGCGTGTAGCGGATCGT
>JAHDEU010000132.1 GCA_020628635.1 Hellea sp.
CCGACGGCCTGCCCATGGCCCGAACTCGCCCCAGTAGGGATGGGCGCGCTGCGCGCGGCGCTTTCGTTGTGTCCCCCTCCACCACGATTTCATCGCGGGCCCCCACCCTTGCGGGGAAATGTGTCACAACTATTTCAGCGCTAGCAGCCCGGAAAGCGACACGAGCATCTGCCGCGCCACGCGTGCACGCCCCTATTTTTTCGCGGCAGGCTTCTTCGCGGCTGGCTTCTTCTTCGCCGTGGTCGTCCGCTTGGTTGCGGCCCGTTTCGGCGTCGGCTTGGTCTGCATCTTCAGCAGTGCGTCGAGCTTGTCCTCGATGCCGGCGAGCCGGGCTTCCACCGCGTCCAGCCGGTCGGACGAACCACCGCCCAGCAGGCGCTCGCGCATGGCGCTGATGCGCTCCTCGGCGTTGATGTCGTCCTTCAAATCAGATGCCTTGCCGGCGAGCTGCGCGCCCTTGACCATGGCGGCCTGCTGGATCTTCTCGCCCTTGGCGGCGAGATCGTCGAACACGCCGGAGGTGCCGCCGGTCAGGCCCTTGAGCGTGTCCTTGCCTTCCTCGAAGGCCTTGCCATAGGCGCCGATGCCGGCGAGCCAGATGCGGCGCGCGATGTCGCCGCCCTTTTTGTCCGACGTCTTGTCTTTCGGCGTGTTGTCATCGGACATGGGAGGCTCCTGGTCGGGCGTGTGCGCGCTCTTTAGGCAAGTGCGCCTTTGGGATTGCGGTCGTTGGCGTGGACGATCGATGCTGCAACACTCGGCACTTCGACCGGTTCCGCATGGGGGAACGGCATTTCGGGTTCGCCGAAGAAATCGCGGATGATCTCCACCGTCTCGTCGCGGCGGGTCAGCAGAAAGAGGTGCCCTGCCCCGTCGATGACTTCCAGCCGGGAGCGGCGGTAGAGCGCGTGCAGGATGCGGCCATTGATGACGGGCACGATCTGGTCGTTGCCGCCCATGATGATCAGCGTCTTGGCGCGGATGCGGCGGATGAAGGGGATGGCGCTCCACCCGGCCATGGCGCCGAGCTGGAACAGATAGCCCTTGATGGAGGGCGGCACCATGTTGACGGAGAAGTCGCCCACGCCGGTCGCCGCGTCGCCGTAAAGCGTTTCGAAATTCTTCTTCAGGAAGTCGCGGTCGATATAGCGCCTGGGGCTCGCCATCTTGGACAGCGCCCTGGGATTGCCGGGCACCATGGTCCAACCGGGGCTGGTGGCACAGAGCACGAGGCGACGGATCATGTCGCGATTGGTGTGGGCGAATTGCTGCGCCGGGCCGCCGCCCCAGCTCACGCCGAGCACGTCCACGCGGTGATAGCCATTGTCTATCAGGATCTGGCGCGCGGCCCTGGCGACCCATTTGGGGCGGTAGGGCAGCGTCGGGTCAGGCGAGCCGCCCACGCCGGGCATATCAAACGTGATGATGTCGCGGCCCGTGAATGTGTCCGCGAAAAGCTGCGCGATCTCCAGATTGGCGCCGATGCCGTTGAAGAACAGCAGCGGCGTGCGCTTGCCATAGCCCTTGTCCACGCCGGTCCAGATCGCCGTGCGCAGTTTCTGGTTGCCGAATTTGGAAAAGAAAATCCGCGGCAGGTTGGGTTGGAAACTCATGTCGTCCTCGAAGCGTTGCTCGGCTTCGGGTCCACAGCCCCCAGCACGGTATGAACATTACCTCGTTAACCAGCGTTGTTAAATAGTTAACGCAGTTACAATCCCGCAGCGGGGTAACGGGGAGCACGGTTTCCCGCGCTCCCATTTACTAAGAAGCGTCAGGTGAAGACGTATTCGCCGGGCGCCTGCGCGACCGGTGGGTTGGCCTTGTTGCCGAGGCTCTTCGGCGCGGCCTTCATCTCGCCCGAGCGCTCGCCGAGCCAGTCCTTCCAGCGCAGCCACCAGCTCTCGCCATAGGACTCCGCGCCTTCCAGCCACCGGTCCGCGCGGGGCGGGAAGTCGGGGTTGGTGAAATATTGCGCCTTGGGATTGCCCGGCGGGTTGATCAGGCTCTGGATATGGCCGGAATTGGACAGGATGAAGGTCGTGTCCCCGCCGAACAGCCGCACATTGCGGTAGCAGGCCTTCCACGGCGTGATGTGGTCGGTGATGCCCGCGACCATGAAGTTGTCCTGGGTCACGGCGGACAGGTCCACGATGTGGTCCATGAACAGCTCCGTCCGGTCGGGCCGGAAGGAGCGCTTCTGGAAGATGTCGAGATAGTCTGAGTGGAGCTGCGCCGGCAGATTGGTCGAATCGTTGTTCCAGTAGAGCACGTCGAAGGGCGGCGGGTTTTCGCCCATCAGGTAGTTGTTGACGACATAGTTCCAGATCAGGTCGTTGGGCCGCATCCAGGCGAAAGAGCGCGCGAGCTCGTCGCCCGCCAGAATGCCCTTGCGCTTGGAGTGTTTCCTCGCCTGCTCGATCGCGGCGTCTGTCACGAACAGCCCGACTTCGGAATCGGATTTCTTGCCGTCCAGCACGGACACCATCAGGGTGAAGCAGTTGACGCGGTCATCGCCGCGGGCTGCCAGCTCGCTCAGCATCAGCGCCATGGTCGTGCCGCCGGAACACGCCCCGGTCACGTTGAGGCGCTTGGACCGCGTGATCTTGCAGACCGCATCCGTGGCGTCGATCAGCTCCTCGACATAGGTTTCCAGCCCCCAATGGGCGTGCTGGCGCGACGGGTTGCGCCAGGAGATCGCGAAGACCTGGAAGCCGCATTTCACGAGGAAGCGGATCAGCGACTTCTGCGCGTCCAGATCGACCGCGTAGTATTTGTTGATCTGCGGCGGGATGATCATCAGCGGGATCTTGAAGACCTGCTCGGTCGTCGGTTTGTACTGGATGATCTCCATCATCTCGGTCTTGTAGATCACCGCGCCGGGCGTGGTGGCGAGGTTCTTGCCGACCTCGAAGGGGCGGCCATCGACCTGGCTCGGCATGCCGCCATTATTGCGCAGGTCGTCATAGGCGTTCTTCAGCCCCTGCACGAGCGACTTGCCGCCGGTCTCGTACAGCTTCTTCATCGCGGCCGGATTGCCGAGCAGCGAGTTGGTCGGGGCGAGCGTGTCGCCGATGAGATCGGTCACGAATTTCGCGCGCGCCTTGTCGGCCGGGTGCATGCCGGAATCGTTGATCCAGCCGTCGAGTTCCCGGCGCATGGCGAGCCAGCTCTGCAGGCCGCGCTTGTAGATCGGGTTCTTGGACCACGTCTCGTCACGGAACCGGCGGTCCTTGGGATGGGGTGCGAGCTCGCTGTCGCCCTTGGCGATCTCGATGAGCTCCTTGCCGTAGGCCGTGACGTGCTTGGCAAACGGCTTGGGCTGCTTGGCGATATAGCCCGCCATCAGGCCGAGCGACTTGACCACTTCGGAGCGGCGGAAGCCCACCAGCGAATTGACCGCCGTGGTCGTTTCCGCTGCCTGTGCTCCGACTTTTTCCGTCTTCTCGGCCATTCATCCCATCCTTTTTCTTGCTTTCAGTCACACAACCGCATTTCCGCGGATGCCGCAAACAAAAAGGGCGCGTGCAACAAAGGTTGCACGCGCCCGGTCCGGAAACCTCGTGGATGTCAGTCGGGGAGAGAGACGAGCGAGGACATCGGACGACTGCGCGCGCACACCATATGGGGAGGGTGGAATGCGCGGCAGGGTTTGGAAGGGAGCCTTAGGCGGCTTTCTTCGCAGTCTTTGCCGTCTGGGTCTTGGCGGTCGTGGCGCGCGGCGTGGCGGCTTTTTTCGACAGGGCCTTGATCTTCTTGTTGAGGGTCTTGACCTCGGCTTCGAGCTCTTCGACGCGGCGGTCGGCGCGGTTCAGCGGCACGACTTTCGACACGGTCTCGACGGTTTCCTTGCGCAGCTCGGTGGCCTTGGCGCGAGCGTCCTTGGTCAGCTCCAGGCCTTTTTCCTCGATCACTTCGCCGCGCTTGATCAGCGTCTCGACGAGCGTGCCGGTGCCGGTCTTGAGCTGGTCCAGACGCAGCTGGGCACGCTCATAGGCCAGGCCGTACAGGCCGACATAGGCGAGAGCGGATTTGCGGGCCGTCGCGCGGACATCGTCCAGCGTGATCTTGGTCTCGGTTTTGGTTTCGGTTTTTTCGGCAGTCTTGGTCATGGTGTTTTCCTTTGCGCCCCAACGGTTGGGGTTGTTCGATGAGACCCAGATAGGGCGCAAAATTAGAAACCGCGTCCTAATCGCTTTTCCTTCCCCTGCCCGGCACGCAGCGCTAAGTGCGCGCCATGCTGACCCTGTTCGAAATCGCGGCCCTGCTGCTGGTGCTCTCCGCGGTGCTGTCCTTCATAAACCGCGCCTATCTGAAGCTGCCGCACACGATCGGCCTGCTGGTCATGGCGCTGCTGGCGTCATTCCTGGTCATGTTCCTGCACGCGGTCGCGCCGGGACTGCGCATCTACGAGACGCTGACGGGCGCAGTCGGGCAGATCGACTTCAACGAAACGCTGATGAAGGGCATGCTGGGCTTTCTGCTGTTTGCGGGCGCGCTGCATGTGGACATCACCAAGCTGAAACAGGCCAAATGGGCCATCGGCGCCATGGCGACATTCGGCGTGGTGCTGTCCACCTTCATCGTCGGCACGGGCTTCTGGTTGCTGGCGGGACTGTTCGGCGTGGACATCCCCTATATCTGGGCGCTGGTCTTCGGCGCGCTGATCAGCCCGACCGACCCGGTTGCCGTGCTGTCCATCCTCAAGACCGTGAAGATGCCCAAGAGCCTGGAAACCAAGATCGCGGGCGAAAGCCTGTTCAATGACGGCGTGGGCGTGGTGGTCTTCACCCTGATCGTGGCCATCGCGACGGGCGGGGCGTCGGCCCATGCGCTGCTGAGCGACACGACCCTGCTGGCCGGACCCGTCATGGCGACGGGTGGTGTGGCGAGTTTCAGCGTGCTGGACGTGGTCGAGCTGTTTCTCGTGGACGCGGTCGGCGGCGCCATCCTTGGCGGGATCGCGGGCTATATCGCCTATCTCATGATGAAGCGCATCGACGATCCGGCCATTGAAATCCTGATCAGCCTTGCGCTCGTGGCCGGAGCCTATGCGCTCTGCTACCGGATCGACATTCTCGGCCATCACCTGTCCGGGCCCATCGCGGTCGTCGTGGCGGGGCTGATGATCGGCAATCAGGGCGCGGCTTTCGCCATGTCCGAGAAGACGCGCGAAACGCTGTTCGGCTTCTGGCACATGATCGACGAGATCCTGAACTCCGTGCTGTTCCTGCTGATCGGGCTGGAGATCCTCGTGCTGGGCCTCAACCCCAGCTTCGGCCTCATCACGCTGATCGCCATCCCGCTAGTCCTGCTCGCGCGCCTGACCGCCGTGTCGGTCCCCATGAAGACCATCGGCGCGTTCAAGGAATTCACCAAGGGCGCGATCCCCGTGCTGACATGGGGCGGCGTGCGCGGCGGCATTTCGGTCGCGCTGGCGCTGTCCCTGCCTGACACGGAATACAAGCCGCTGATCCTCACGGCCACCTACGGCATCGTCGTGTTCTCCATCATCGTGCAGGGTCTGACGATCAAAAGAGTTGTGCAAAAAGCCGTCGATCCGACGCTTTTGTAATTACACCGTCCATGTTCGAGGTTATAGCGTAACGGCTATGACCCGCTTTGCGAGACATATCGGCCTCCTTATCGCGGCCCTCTTCCTGCTGCTGCAGGGCGTGGCGTCGGCGCATGCGGGCATGAACACGCTCGACCACGACCATGACGGCGTCGCCTGTTCGGTGACAGTGATGGCGGAGGACCAGGCGGTCGCGCCGGAGCCTGTCGTCATCGACACGCCGATCCCGGCAGAGCAACCCGCCATTGCCCACACGCTGCCCACGGCCGAGCGTGTCGCATCGCGTTTCGAGCCGCGCGCTCCCCCGCCCCGAGGACCCCCGGCCTAGACTTCACAACCGAGCCCGTCCCTACCCTCGCGCGTCCGCGTGCGCGCACATCTGTGAAGTCATCCCATGTCCAAATTTCTCTCCGGTTCCGCTGCGAGCCTGTCTGCTATCCTGCTTGCCACCACCGCCCATGCGCAGGACACCTCCGTCCCCTTCGAGGACGAGATCATCGTCACCGGCTCCCCCCTCGCCCGCACGCTGGACGACGCCATTACCGGCGTATCCGTGCTGTCCGGCGAAGAGCTGCAGCGCAACCTATCTGGGACGATCGGCGAAACGCTGAAGCGCGAACCGGGCGTCAGCTCGACCTTCTTTGGTCCCGGCGCGTCCCGCCCCATCATCCGCGGCCAGGGCGGCGACCGGGTGCGTGTGCTCAATAATGGCATCGGCTCCATTGACGCCAGTTCCGCCTCCCCCGACCACGCCGTTGCCGCCGAACCCGCCCAGGCCGAGCGCATCGAAGTGCTGCGCGGCGCGGGCATATTGCGCTACGGCTCCAGCGGCGCCGGCGGTGTCGTCAACGTCATCGACGGCCGCATCCCGACTGAACTGCCGGAGAATACGGAGGTGAACTT
>JAHDEU010000133.1 GCA_020628635.1 Hellea sp.
AGATCGGCGGGTCGGACCCGGACAAGCTGCGCGAGGCGAGCCGGATCGGCGCGGAGTATGGCTATGACGAGATCAATCTGAATGTCGGCTGCCCCTCTGACCGCGTGCAGTCGGGGCGGTTCGGGGCCTGCCTGATGGCGGAACCCGAATTGGTGGCAGATCTGTTCACCGCCATGCGCGAGGGCGCGGGCGAGACCGACGTCACGGTCAAATGCCGCCTCGGCATCGACGATCAGAACATGGACGAGACCCTGCCGCGTTTCATTGAAACAGTCGCGGATGCGGGCTGCGAGACCTTCATCATCCACGCCCGCAAGGCGTGGCTGCAGGGCCTGTCGCCCAAGGAGAACCGCACGGTTCCGCCCATCGACTATGATCGCGTGCGCAGCATCAAGGCACGCTATCCGGAGCTGCGCATCATGCTCAACGGCCAGATCGAGACGGTCGCGCATGGGCTAAGCGAGGCGGGCGGCCTCGACGGCTTCATGATGGGCCGGGCGGCCTATCACGATCCGTGGACGCTGACGGCAGTCGATCCGGCCCTTGGCGAGCCTGCACCGGAACTCACCCGGATGGACGCAGCCGAAGAAATGGTCCGCTATCTGGAGCGGGTGCAGGACCACGACCGCTCGGCCAAGGCCACGGTGCGGCACATCATGGGCTTGCTGGCCGGGCAGCCTGGCGCGCGGGCGTGGCGGCGGACGCTCTCCGAAGGCCTGTCCGCCAAGCTGCCGCCGTCCCGAATCGTGGCGAACGGATTGGCGCTGATGCAGGCGAAGGCCGCTTGAGCGAGCTGCTCCCGCTCATTGCGCTTCTGCTCGGCGTCGGCGCGGTCGCGGGCTTCACGGCCGGGCTGTTCGGGATCGGCGGCGGGGCTGTCATGGTGCCGGCGCTGTTCTTCGCCTTCGACCGGCTGGGCGTGGGCGAGGGTGTGCTCATGCACTGCGCTGTGGCGACCAGCGCGTCCGTCATCATCGTCAATGGCTGGCGCAGCACAAGCGGGCATCTGGCGCGAGGCAGCGTGGCGACGGAGCTGATCTGGCCACGGCCGATCGGCCGAAACTGGTGGCGCTCCTATGCGCTCTGGATCGGGGTCGGAGCCTTCGTCGGCGCATGGTGGCTGGCGCCGCGCCTGCGCTCCGACACGCTGACGCTGGTCTTCGCGGTCGTGGCCGCTCTGGTCGCGCTGCAGTTCATCCTCGGGCGGCCGAGCTTCACCCTGCGCAGGTCTGTTCCCGGAGGCGCCGCGCCGCCGCTGGTCGGCAGCGCCGTCGGCGCGCTGTCTGCGGTGATGGGCATAGGCGGCGGGTCGATCTCCGTGCCGCTGCTCAGCCTGTGCGGCGTGCCGGTCCACCGCGCCATCGGCACGGCTGCCGGCTTCGGCCTCGCCATCGCCGTGCCCGCGACGGTCGGCTTCGTCATCTCGGGCTGGGGCGTGAGCGGACGACCGCCGCTCTCGCTCGGCTATGTCAATCTGGCGGGCTTTGCGCTGATCGTGGTGGCGGCGTGGTTCGCCGTGCCTCTCGGAACCAAGGCTGCGCACCGTCTCTCGGCGGTACCGCTCAAACGCATCTTCGGCGTTCTGCTGATCGCGGTTGCGGCCAACATGGCGCGCAAGGCGGGGCTGTTCTAGGTCCGGGCCCTAGAGCCGCATGATCATCTGCGTGGAGGTCGCCTCGACCTTCTGCAGCTGGCCCAGGAACGTCATGCCGAGCAGGGAGATGTGCAGGCCCTCATTGAGCACGAGCCCCTCCACATTGCGCACGCGGATGCCGCCGATCTGCACGTCCTTGAGCGTGACTGCCGCCGCCATGGTCCGGCCGTTGGCCGTGTGGACCGGGACGTCGTAGCGCAGCGCGCGCGGGTCGATCCCGGCACGGCGCGCATCGTCCAGGGTCAGCGCCACGCTGCTGGCGCCCGTATCGACCAGAAAGCGCAC
Source organism: Hellea sp. (assembly GCA_020628635.1). Taxonomy (GTDB): domain Bacteria; phylum Pseudomonadota; class Alphaproteobacteria; order Caulobacterales; family Maricaulaceae; genus Litorimonas. Next base: position 1,940 of record JAHDEU010000133.1, read on the forward strand.
CGAGCCGCTATTGACGCGGGCCTGGGTGAAGAACTGTCCGTTGGTCCGGGGCAGGGACACGACCGATGCGCTCTGGGGCTGCGGGGCCACTGCGGGCTCCGGCTCGGGCGCAGCCGGAACGCGAAGCTCGCCTGTGACCGGATCGGGTTGCAGAACGACGATGTTGCCGTTGGCGTCCTTGGCCGTGCTCTTGCCCATCAGGCTCAGCACCATTTGCGCGCCGCTGGTCTTGGCCTCGTCGTCGAGCGAGAAGTAGTAACCCGCCGCGCCCAGAACGAGGGCAGCCATCACCATGGATTTGACCGGAGAGTCGCTCATGGGTCCGCAATACCGGCACAGTGCTAATGCGGCGGAAAGTGACAGGGTTTCTCATTCGATAACGGCGAAGGGGCGAAAAAGGCTGACGGTTCCGGCGAAGCGCCCTAGACCGCGCGCATGAGCGATTCAGACACGACGCCCGCCGGCTCTCCATTCGACGACATCCGCGCCCTGGCGACATCCGTCCCGGGGCGGGACGAGGCGCGCTATGCCGAGCTGCTCCGGTCCGCGGATGAACTCGGCCAGGACCTGCGCCCGCTGGGCCGCCTGGCCGCGCCGCTCGCGCGCATCGTGTCCGTGCAGGGCCAGGACGAGCCGCGCCTCGCCCGCCCGCTGGTCGCCGTGTTCACGGGCAGCCATGGCGTTGCGGACGATGCCGTCCACGGCGCCAAGACGCGTGTGGTCGGACTGTCGGAAGGCCGCTGCGCCGTGCGCGGCGCGGCCCAGGCGGCGGGCGCGGCCTTCAAGGTCTACGAGTTCGGGACAGAATATCCCGCCGCCGATTTCCGCGCGGGGCCGAGCCTGTCGGAGCGCGACTGCGCGGCCGCCATCGCGTTCGGCATGGAAGTCGTCGCGGAAGGCGCGGACGTCGTCGTCATGGGCAATGCGGGGTTCGGCTCGGCGACGGCGGCCGCCGCCATCGCGCTGGGCCTGTTCGGCGGCTCGGCCGATTACTGGGCCAGCGGAACAGGCGACAAGGCCGTGGCGCGCATTGCAGCAGTGCGCGAGGGCGCGCGGGCCAATGCCGATCTCATGAGCGACCCGCTGCATGTGCTGCGCGCGTTCGGCGGGCGCGACCTTGCGGGCACAGTGGGCGCGATCCTCGCCTGCGCGCACCAGCGCATTCCGGTGATCCTCGACGGGTATGTGGTGACAGCGGCCGCGGCCGTGGTCCACGCCATTGCCCCCGAGGCCGTCACGCATTGCGTGGCAGGGCATGTGTCGGGCGAGCCCGCCCACCGCGCGCTGCTCGACCGGCTCGACCTCGCGCCCGTGCTGGATCTCGACGTCAATATCGGCGACGGCACGGGCGGGGCGATGGCCTTGCAAGTCCTGCAGTCCGCAGCCGCCGGGCTGGGCACATTGTCCCGCTAGCAGCGGAAATTCGCGCGATGTCTTGCGCGGCCCACGCAGTAAGGCGAGAGCCATGAGCGTCTTCTCACATCCCGATTTCGATGGCCATGAGGCGGTCCACGCATTCCACGACGAGGCGTCCGGCCTGCGCGCCTTTATCGCCGTGCACAACACGAACCGTGGCCCGGCGAGCGGCGGCACGCGGTTCTGGAGCTACGCAACGGACGCCGACGCGCTGACCGATGCGCTGCGCCTGTCCCGCGCCATGAGCTACAAGAACGCGGTGGCGCGGCTAGGCATTGGCGGCGGCAAGGGCGTCATCATGCGACCAGCCGGGGAGTTCGACCGCGAAGCCATGTTCCGCGCCTATGGCCGGGCCGTGAACGATGTTGCAGGCACTTACGTCACCGCCGAGGATGTCGGCGTGTCGCCCGCCGACATGGTCACCATCAAGACGCAGACGGACTTCGTCGCGGGCCTGCCGGACACGTCGGGCGATCCGTCGCCCGTGACGGCCGACGGCGTGTTCCGCGGCATCAAGGTCGCCCTGCGCCATGCGTTCGGCTCTGACATGCTGGAAGGGCGCAGCGTCGCCGTGCAGGGGCTCGGCCATGTCGGCTATGCGCTGGCCGAACACCTTGCCAACGCAGGCGCCTCGCTGGTCGTGGCGGACATCAACGACGCCGTGCTGGAGCGCACCAAGTCGGAGCTCGGCGCGCGCGTCGTCGCTACCGACGCCATCCACGCCCAGCCCGTCGACGTGTTTGCGCCCTGCGCGCTGGGCGGCGCGGTCAACGCCAAGACGCTGCCGTCCATCACGGCGACGGTTATCGCCGGCGCAGCCAACAACCAGCTCGCCACGCCGGTCATGGCCGAGCACGTCGCACGCGCCGGCAAGCTCTACGCGCCCGACTACGTCATCAATGCGGGCGGGATCATCAATGTCGATGCCGAACTGCGCGGGCCGTATGACCCGGAGTGGGTGCGCGGCAAGCTGGACGAGCTGGAAGAGACGCTGGACGAGGTCTTCACCCGCGCGGCCCACGAGGGCGTCACGACAACCGAAATCGCGGAGGAAATCGGCCGCGCGCGCCTCGCGGAGCGCCGCGACTGGCGCTAGCCTAGCGCCTGATCTCTATATCGGTCTGATTGTCCACGATCAGCGTCGGCGCGCCGCAGCGTTTACCGGTCCATGTCCCATCCGCCTTGACGCCTTCGCAATTGAAGTAGCGCAGCGTCATCGCCTCCAGCGTCTCGCAGCCGAAATTGGCCTCACCCGCAATGTCGACCGTCTCTCCCGGCTGGACGAAGGGGTCGTCCGCCTCGCGAAAGGTCATCTCCTTCCGGCCATACATCATCTTGGCCTCGTAATAGCTGGGGACCGTGTCGGCCGTCTTGCCCAGTTCAGCGAGGGCTTCCGCCGTGAAGACCGGGGCGAATGTGACGTACATGCCCGACAGCGGCTCGTCCGAATTGTTCGTGAACTGCCCGGACAGCTCGCAGAACAGGACGCGGCTATTCTCCGCTGACTGCAGGACGAGTGTGTAGGGCGCGTCGGCGGCCTGCGCGGTGGTTGCATTGGGCGAGGCGCGCTTGGCGCTCTCGGTGGTCGCGTCGCCGCCGCAGCCTGCCAGGGCCAGGCAAGCGGCGAGGGTGATGGAATGAGGTCGTAAGTCAGTCATAATGCGCTCCGTGATTGATGCGGGAACAGTGCCTGCTGGACGGGGGCGCGTAAAGCCCGCTATCCGTTTCCACCACAAACGCGATAGTCTGGATCACCGTCCCGGCATGTCTGGCAAAGGCATTGCGCCGACGCTAGCATTGCGACGACAGGGGAGGCCGTCATGGACACAGCAATAATCACGTCATTTCTCGCGCCGGTGCTCGCGCTCATCATGTGGTCGCTGATCATGTGGATCTGGCTCTATGCGTTGCGCCTGCCCGCGCTGATCAAGATGGGGCCGGACGGGACCAGCGACGACGTGAAGAACCCGGACGGGCAGTGGAAAAAGATCGTGCCGCTGCGCATCCAGGCACCGGCGCATAACTATAACCATCTGATGGAGCAGCCGACGATCTTCTACGCGCTGATGTTCTACTGCGCGCTGACCGGGAATGTCGGCGGGGTCATCCCGGTGCTGGCCTGGGCTTATGTCGGCTTGCGGGTGGTTCATAGCCTGATCCAGAGCTTCGTCGGTCCCGTCCTGCTCCGCTTTGCCGTATTCTCGCTGGCGACGTTCTGTCTGTTCGGCATGGTCGCCGCCGTGCTGCTCTAGGGTGCGGGCGCTCGCGCTCACCGCCGCGCTGCTGCTCGGGGCCTGCGCTAGCACGGCCGGACCGGAGATTGTGGAGCGAAAAGGCGTCGAACTCACGCTCTATTACGATGTGCCGGAGCCGGTGCTGGACCTTGTCGCCGAGGTCGGCGCGCTGGCGGGCGAGCCGTCGCTGGTGGTGGCATCGGCCGCGCGAAGCCCGCGCAAGCAGGTCGAGGTGATGATCGAATACTATCTCGAATGCGACCCGAAGCCGGGCTATCCGGATTGCGGGGTGGACTACTTCCTGCAGACCTATGAGCCGGAATGCTTGGGTCGCATGCTCGAGGTCTATGAGCCCGTCGCAGGCCTGCCGCCCGCGCGGCGCGAGGCCGTGCTGCAGGCGATGACGGCAGAGGTCGCGGGCGCGATCGCGGCCATGGACGCAGACCCGGGCGTGGAGCGCCGCTGCATGGCGCATGTCAGCGCGGAGGGCGTCTTCGCGGTGGATCTCGACCCCGAGCTGACCGAGAGCCCGTTCGCGGTCTATCACGCCGTGCGGGCCATGGGCGCGCGCGTGCGCCAGTCGCGCTTCTTCTATCCCGACATCGAGCACGTCCCGTCCAGCCCCGCGCCGGATGCGGCTTTCCATATCGAAGTAGTCACCGCGTCGCCCGCCGCACCCATCGCACCACCCCTGCCCATCAGCCCCTAGGAGCCTTTCATGTCCACCATTCTCGTGACCCTCATCACCTTCACCGACCGAAGCGAATACGCCCATTACGCACGCATGGCAGGAGAGCTGTTCATGCGCGAGAAGGTCGGCATCATCGTGAATGACGAAAACCC
>JAHDEU010000134.1 GCA_020628635.1 Hellea sp.
CACCTCGTCCGTGACCTGATCGAGCGTGCAGAAGATATGGCCGTCGTCCTGCACGAATCCGCGCACGCGCATCAGCCCGTGCAGCGCGCCCGACGGCTCGTAACGGTGGCAGGACCCGAACTCGGCGAACCGGATGGGCAGGTCGCGGTAGGACTTCATGCCCTGGTTGAAGACCTGGATGTGGCACGGGCAGTTCATCGGCTTGAGGGCGAAGACCTTGTCCTCGTCATCGACCTGGGTGATGAACATGTTCTCGCGGTATTTGTCCCAGTGGCCGGAAGCTTCCCAGAACTTGCGGTCCATCAGCTTGGGCGTGCTGATCTCGCGGTAGCCATATTCGCGCTGGCGGCGGGCCATGTAGTCCCTGAGCGTCGTGTAGAGCGTCCAGCCATTCGGGTGCCAGAAGGCCTGCCCCTGCGCCTCCTCCTGGAAGTGGAAGAGCTCCAACTGCCGCCCAAGCCGGCGGTGGTCACGCGCTTCCGCCTCCTCGATCTGCTTGAGGTGCGCGTCGAGTTCTTCCTGCGTCGCCCAGGCCGTGCCGTAGATGCGCTGCAGCTGCGGGTTGTTGCTGTCGCCGCGCCAATAGGCTCCGGCCACCTTCATCAGCTTGAACGCCTTGCCGATCTTGCCCGTGCTGGGCAGGTGCGGCCCGCGGCAGAGGTCGAACCACTTGCCCTGCTTGTAGACGGAGAGCACCTCGTCCTCCGGCAGGTCCTCGATCAGCTCGACCTTGAAGTCCTCGCCGAGATCGCGGAACAGTTGAATCGCCTCGTCGCGCGGCATTTCCATGCGCTCGAACTTGTCATTGCGGTTGACGATGAAGGCCATCTTCTTCTCGATGGCCGCGAAGTCGTCGGCCGAGAACGGCTCGTCGCGGTGGAAGTCGTAGTAGAAGCCGTTTTCGATCGTCGGCCCGATCGTGACCTGCGTGCCGGGAAACAGCTCCTGCACGGCCTCCGCCATGACATGCGCGGCGTCGTGCCGGATCAGTTCCAGCCCTTCCGGGTCCTGCGCGGTCACCAGCTCGATCTGCGCGTCCGCTTCGATGGGCTGGTTCGCATCTTTCAGCTCGCCGTCCAGCTTCACCGCGAGCACCTTTTTCATCAGGCTCTTGGAGATCGACTTCGCGACCTCGAGCGCAGTCGTGCCCGCGTCGAACTCGCGCGCGGCACCATCGGGGAAAGTGAGCGTAACCATGGGCGGGCCGATACAAAGGGTGTGCGTCCGGGGCAAGCGTTGCGCCGCAGTCTCCGCTGCCGACGCGGAACTTAGCTACGCATAACTCATTAACCCTTCTGCGAGCACCGCCCCTTTGCCGCCACATTTGGCAAAGATCAGCGTCGGCACGCTTGACGGGCCAGTGGGGGCTTCTGGGAGAGTGACTATGACAACAGCTTTTCGAATTGCCGCCCTCGCGGGTGCGTCCATGACCATTCTCGGCGCATGCAGCAGCGGGGGCGACAGCACCGCCCCCGTGGCGCCACCCGTGGTGGTCACGCCGCCTCCCGCAGCGCAATCGGACACATTCGTGACCGTCAGCGGCGAGATCACGGGCTTTGGTTCCGTTATCGTGAATGGCACGCGGTATGACACCGACAGCGCCCGGGTGCGAAAGAATGGCCGCGATGCCGATCTCTCCGATCTGTCCGTCGGCCAGATCGTGGCGATCCGCGCCAAGCGGAACGGCGAGGGCCAGCTGCCGACAGCGCTGCGTGTGCGCTATGAGGAAGTGCTGGAAGGTCCCGTGGAAGCGATCGCGACGGATGGCCGGTCGCTTACCATCCTTGGCCAGACAGTCTTCATCACGGACGGTACCGTCTTCGAGGACGATCTGGAATTCGATGCCATCCAGATCGATGATGTGCTGGAAGTGTCGGGCAGCTTCACGGCTGACGGCGACATCGTGGCCAGCTATGTGGAAATTTCCGATGAGGTCGATGGCGACTACGAAGTTCACGGCACGGTCGGTGCGCTGGACAGCCAGGCGCAGACGTTCCGGGTCAAGGGCTTGAAGGTCTTCTACGGCAACGCACAGCTGGACGATTTCGATGACCGCACCCTGAGCAATGGCGACAAGGTCGAGGTCGAGGGTTCGGTATTTCAGAACGACGGAACGCTGATCGCCACCCAGGTCGAATATGAGGGGGACGACCTTGAGGAGTTCGAGGACGAGGGCGAGAATGAAGGCGATGACGACGATCGCTACGAGGCCGAAGTCCAGGGCTTCATCACGCGCTTCGACGCACCCACGGACTTTGCCGTGGGCGATGTCGACATCGTGACCAACGATGCCACCGATTTCGAGCGTTGCACGGCAGACGGACTGGCGCTCGATGTCGAAGTCGAAGTCGAGGGAGTTTTCGACGACAATGGTGTTCTGGTCGCTGACGAGGTGGAGTGCGAAATCGAGGCCAACACCTTCATCACCGCAGAGGTGGACGAGGTCGATGAGGGTGCGGGAACTGTCACCTTGCTCGGTGTCACCCTCGCGGTAAACGGCTCCACGGCCTATCAGGACAAATCGCGCGCCAAGGTCCGGGAGTTCGGGCTGGACGACATCGCGGTTGGCGACGTGCTGCGCGTGCAGGCCTATGATGCGGCGGGCGAGGACCTTCCGATTGCCAAGCGCTTGCGGCGCGAGCGCGATGACAAGTTCCGCGGACCGGAGGTCAAGGGCGATCTCGACGCCATCGAGACCGAACGGCTCATCGTGGCAGGTGTTACAGTCACCTATGCCGAGGATATCGAATTCGAGCTGGACGAGGACGAGGTCAGCGAGGCGGTGTTCTTCGATACGGTCCGGTTGGGCGACAGGCTCAAGGCGCGCGGCGTCGAGAGCGAGGAGGGCACATTGCTGGCCGACAAGCTGTCCATCGAGGATGACGACGACGACGACGAGGATAACGACTAACCGGGCCGTCCGCGTCTCCGTTGCAGGCGGAGCGCGGGCACCATAGGGTTCGTCCATGCCCACACGCCTCAACCATACCATGCTCCGCATCCGCGATCCGAAGCCGTCGCTCGCCTTCTACCGCGGCGTGCTGGGCATGGAGGTCGTGGGGGAGCGGCATTTCGACGAGGGCGCGTTTTCGCTCTATTTCCTGAGCTTTCCGGGCACAGGCACGCGCGAGGGCATTCTGGAGCTGACGCATAATCACGGGACAGAGGATGACCCGGACTTTGCCGGCTATCACCACGGCAATTCGGACCCGCGCGGCTTTGGCCATATCTGCATCACGGTGGACGATCTGGAAGCCGCCGTGGCGGAGTATGACGCGGCAGGGGTGAGCTTTGTGAAGCGGCCGGAGGAAGGGTCCATGCGCGGGCTGGCCTTCATCCAGGATCCCGATGGCTACTGGATCGAGGTGGTCGAGCACGACCGGATGCAGTCGATCCTGAAGGGCTAGGCCAAGGCTCGGCTAGGCAAGCCCCGCCTCCCCTTCCCCGACAGCCGGCAGGTCGGCATTGGGGGTGCCGCAGCTCAGGCAGTAGCGGTAGAAGGTCACGTTGCGCACGTCGCAATTCGGGCAGGGCCGCTGCAGGTGGATGCCGCAATGGACGCAATAGTCCACATGGACGCCGTCGCGCTTGACGATGGCGCGGTCGCAGCCTGGGCAGCTATTGGCGGCGATCTTCTTCAGCGCGGTCTCGTAACCGATGGACTGGCGGCGCTCGTCCTCGGAGCGCGCCTCCTCCGCCTGCTTGCGCGCCAAATAGCGGCGCATCTGCTTGATCAGCACATAGCCCGAGGCCAGCACCACGGCGATGCCGACGATGTAGCGCACATAGCCGCCATAGTTCGGCAGGTAGGGCACGAGTTCGATGAAGAAGGCGAACAGCGCGAACAGCACAAAACCCCGGTAGAGTGGCCAATAGGCGCTGCCCCGCTTTCGCATCACCATCCAGCCCGCGATCAGCAATAGCGGCAGGGTGAGCGCCAGGCGGAAGGCGAAGACGCGCAGCTCCCGCGCGCGGCGGGCGCGTTCATAGTCCGGCCGGGCCGCGTCACGCAGCGCACGGCGTTGCTGCTTCACATCCTCCAGCGCGCGCTGCGTCTGCACCAGCGCGGCATTGGCGGCGGAGCGGTTTTCCTGCCGGCGCTGCACGCGGGCGTTCAAGGCTTCGAGCGCATTGGTGCGTCGCAACACTTCGGGGTTGGTGGAGGCCGCCTCAGTCGCGCTGCGCGTGGCGATCCAGGCGGCGAAGTCCCTTTCTGCTGCGCGGTAGGTGTCCGCGACGTCCGCAACGGACGTGGCGGCGTCCTCTGCTGCGCGCTGTTGCTCGGCCTGCAAAATGGCGAGCGACTGCTGGCGGCTCTCGATCTCGGCGACAGCGCCGGGCTCGATGAAGTCCTCGATGAGCACGCGCTGGTCCACGGACGGGATGTCCCGGATCAGCAGGCCGCCCAGCCCGATCAAAAAGCCCGCGAAGATCACCGACAGCACCCACATGACGACGGCGAAGATCTGCTGCGGGCGGCGGGTCGATCGGGGCATGCTCACTCTCCTCATGACGCGACCTTAGCGGGAGCGCGCGGACTGGCCAGAGCGAAAACGCGCCCGGCGATCCATCGCGTGCGACCGTTCGAGAGGCATAATCTGCGCGCAGTCAGCACCCCCCGGAACTTTGGGAACCAATCGGCTGGCCGGGTTATTGCACCGGCGAGTTCGATTGGGACGCGCAACACGGAGCCGCGCCCCGCAGCCGGGGAGAGCCGACATGACCGCTATTGCCGCATCGCCTCCCCAAATCGCACTGCGGCGCGACACGCTGCGCGCCCGCGACGGGTCGGTCGCGCGCGGCCGTGAACATTCGGCTGCTGGGACCATCACAGACATCTTCATCGGCGGCTGCAACGACCCGCGCACGCGGTTGGTCGCCGACTATGCGCGCGCTCACGCATCCGCTCACCCGGAGCGCGATACGGCCTATTTCAGACAGTCCCAGGGGGGCGCGCTGAAAAGCTATCTGCGCGAGTTGCCGGACCATGCGCGGATAAACATCGTCGCGCATAGCTGGGGCGTGCCGACCGCTTGCCGCGCGCTGTCGCGGGTGAGGCGGCGGGTCGAGTTGCTGATCGGTGTCGATCCGGTGAACCGCAATCCGCTGGGCCTGTTGCCGGAACCAGCCGCACTGCCCGGGCTGCGTCGGTTGGTGCAAGTGGAGGCGACCGGCCTCGCCCGGCATTGGGACGACGGCAACGGCATCGCGTCCATCGGGCGCTTCTGGTGCGGGGACCGACCAGCGGCATTCCGGGGCGACGGAGGCGAGCGCATTGATGCCCCCTACCCGCATTCCTTCTTCGTTGCCCTGTTCGAGCACCGCCCGGCGGGAGCGCCCAGCGCGGCCGACATCCTGCGCGGCGCTTGAGCGGGCGGAGCTTCGGCCCTAGGTCGGAGCCGTGGCACTCGACATCATCATCGGCGGCGCGGGCGACCGGGTGTTCGGCTGCGCCCGGCGCTATTTCGAGCTGTTCCGCCGCGAGCACCCGGAGCGCGATGTCGTCTATCTGACGCAAGGGCGGCGACGGCAGCTCCGCGCATTGGCGGACGCGGCGCAAGGCGAGGTCAACCTGATCGGCCATAGCTGGGGCGCGGCGGATGCGAGCTGGCTGGTGCGCACAGTCCCGCGCGCGTGGGGCGCGGTGATCGGCGTGGACGGCGTCGCCAAGCCCGGCCGCTGGCGCCCTTGCACGCCCGACGCCCGCGCCGTGGTCAGCGTGCGCGGCACGGGCAGCGAGGGACGGATCAGCGATGGCAATCTGACGGCGTGGATGGGCCGCGGGATCGGCCATGCTTTTCCCGAGGCGTTCCGGTGCGAGGGCGTCACGCGCATCGACGCGCCATTCGCGCATTACGACATGACGCGGATGATGCGGTGGATGGGTGAGAGTGGGCAGAGTGCGGAGGATGTGTTGCTGGGGCGCAAGTGAGATTGAACTCCACCTTCCCAACTCTCCACCTTGAGGGCTTCCCAACTCCTCCCCTTTGAGGGGAGGTGTCGCCGCGAGCGTAGCGAGTGGGTGACGGAGGGGTAAGGTGTCTGGTCGTTAGAGCGGAGCGACCTTACCCCTCCGACCGTCGCTTCGCTCGGCCACCTCCCCTTAGAGGGGAGGAGTTGAACATGATCGCCCGCAGACCGAAATATTGGACCCGGCCCGTAAACCCAGTCTCCCTTCTCCCCGAGGGAGAAGGTGCCCGCAGGGCGGATGAGGGGGATATGGCGGAACAAACGGGACTCAGCGATTGACGCCGTATTCCCCTCACCCGACCCTTCGGGCCACCCTCTCCCTCGGGGAGAGGGAAGATAATGTATGGGGTCTGTCTATCTGGCAGCCCTACCTAATTCTCCCTGCGACCCATTTGCCGGGAACCCTTTACCGCGCGGACAATTT
>JAHDEU010000135.1 GCA_020628635.1 Hellea sp.
GTCGGATCAGCTCACGCGCCGCACGACCATCGAGCCGGTCGGCGTGCACGGCGTGTCGCCCGACGATGCCGGTCTGGAGCTCTACCCCTTCCTCTATTGGCCGATCCGAAACGACACGCCCGCGCTGTCGGAGGCCGCGCGGACCAACATCAACCGCTACATCGCAGCCGGCGGCACGCTCGTGCTGGACACGGCGGACGAGGCGGAGCGCGCCCTGCGCGGCGGCGAGCCCCATCCGGGTCTGGCGCGCGTGACGGAAGGCCTCAACATCGGACGCCTTGCCAAGGTCCCGGAGGACCATGTGCTGACAAAATCCTTCTACCTGATGCAGGTCTTTCCGGGTCGTTGGGCCAACGGTCCGGTCTTCGTGGAAGCGAGCGGCGCGACGAGTGGTGGGCGCGACGGCGTGTCGGCGGCCATCATCGGCTCCAATGGCTGGGCGGCGGCATGGGCGCGCGACGAGACCGTCGGCACGCTGGTGGAGCTTTCCAATGACATCCCGCGCCAGCGCGAAATGGCGGCGCGTTTCGGCGTGAACCTCGCCATGTACACGCTGTCCGGCAACTACAAGGCCGACCAGGTCCACGCGGCCGAACTTGTCGAGCGCCTCGGACGGCAGGTGCCGTGATGGACTGGCTGTCCCGCATCGCCTTCGACCCGCTCCTGCCCTGGCCCTTCGTGGCGGCGCTCGTGGGCTTGGCCATAGTGGCTGCGCTCATTGCAGCCGTCACGCGCCTGCGCTCCGGCCTGCAGCGCGCGCTCGCGGCGCTTGCGCTCGGCCTGGCGCTGTCCGGACCTCAGCTGGTCAGCGAAGACAGGAAAGCCCTGCCCGACACTGCCGTCATCCTTCTCGACCAATCGGAATCCATGCAGCTCGGCGAGCGCACACCGCTCGCCCGCAAGGCAGAAGCCGCCTTGCGCGAGGCGATCAACGCCGATCGCCCGACGGACATCGTGACGGTCACCATCCCGCCCGACGCGGACGGCACCAAACTCGGCTCGGCGCTGACGGATGCGCTCTCGACCGTGCCGAGCGGCCGCCTCGCCGGCGTGATCGCGCTGAGCGATGGCCGCGCCCATGACATTTCAAACGCCACAGCGGGCCTGCTGCCGGACGGCGTGCCGTTCCACGCGCTGGTCGTCGGCGATCCTGACGCGCGCGATCGCCGCATCTCGGCTGTCACCGCGCCGAAGTTCGGCGTGGTTGGCGAGAGCGCGGATTTCGAGCTGCGCGTGGACGACCCCGGGTTCGAGGGCGAGCGCGCATCGATCGAGGTCAAGCTGAACGGCGAGGTGCAGGCGCGCTTCCCCATCACCATCGGCACGCCGCTGTCCATCCCGCTGGAGATCGAGCGCCGCGGCCGCAACACGGTGGAGATGATCGACGCCCCGGCCGAGGGCGGCGAGCTGACATTGAACAACAACCTATTCATCGCGGAGATCAGTGGCATTCGCGACCGCATGCGCGTGCTGCTTATCACCGGCGAGCCGCATAATGGCGGGCGCAGTTGGCGCAACCTGCTGAAATCCGACCCGGCCATCGACCTCGTTCAGTTCACTATCCTCACACAGCCGCGCATCAAGAATACCCGCGCCAATGAGTCGGAGCTGTCGCTCATCCAGTTCCCGGTCAACCGCCTGTTCGAGGAGAGCCTGCAGGATTTCGACCTCGTCATTTTCGACCAGTACCGACGACGCCTGCAACGTGGCGGGCGGCGTGGTCCCCGCCCCACCATTCCTCCGCAATATTTCGCGAACATGGCGCGCTATGTCGAGAATGGAGGCGCGCTGCTGCTCGCGACCGGTCCGGCCTTCGCGTCCGAGCAGAGCCTGTTCCAGACCCCGCTCGTCAGCGTGCTGCCGACGCGGCCGACCGGCGTCATGGAAGACGAGCCGTTCCGCGCCGAGTTGAACGACAAGGGCAAGCTTCATCCCATCACGCGCAGCTTTGCGGGCCGCGCGGACCGGGACTGGGGGCCGTGGTATCGCGCCGTGGAGAACGATCCTCTGTCGGGCAATGTGCTGATGGAAGGCCCGGACGGCACGCCGCTTTTCATCATCGACCGCGTTGGCGATGGCCGCGTGGCCATGCTGATGAGCGACCAGGCCTGGCTCTGGGCCAAGGGCCATGAGGGCGGCGGCCCCTATCGCGAGATGTTTCGCCGCACCGCGCACTGGCTGCTGGGTGAGCCGGACCTGGACGCCGACGTGCTGACTGCGCGATCAGAGAACGGCCAGCTCTTCGTGGAACGCCGGACGCTGGGCGGCGTGCCGTCCGAGGTGGAGATCATCGCGCCCAACGGCACGCGCAGCACGGCACGCATGACGCGGGTCGACGACGGATATTATACAGCCGTGCTGCCGCTGGACGGGCTCGGCGCCTACCGCTTGCGCCATGGCGATATCTCGACCGTCGCTGCGGTCGGCACGCTCAACCCGATCGAATATGCGGAGTTGCTGCCGACGACCAACGTGCTCGGCCCGCTGGCCGAAGCCACGGGTGGATCGGCCCGGCTGATCGGAACAGAGCTGTCAGCCTTGCCGGAGGTGCGGTCTGTCCGTTCCGGCGCGCGCACGGGCCGCGACTGGATCGGGCTGGTGGACAATCAGGCCTTCACCGTCACGCGCTCCAACCGCCGTCCGCTGGCCCCGCCACTGCTGTTCTTCATTGCCTTCTTTGCCGCCTTGGGGTGGGGATGGCTCAGAGAGGGCCGTTAAGCGGCTGTTCAGCGTGGCATAGTATGTTGCCGCGCTACCAAGGGGACCATGATGAACACGTTTCGCACACTGATCTGCACGGCCGCGCTGGTCGTCGCTCTGCCGCTCACGGGCTGCATGACCGTGGCCAAGACCACGGGCAAGGCCGCCGCCCTGCCCTTCAAGGGCGCCTATCACGGCACCAGGCTCGTCGGCAAAGGCGTCATCGGCACGACGAAATTCGTCGGCAAGTCGGTCATCGCGACCGGCAAGGGCGTCTATTATGTCGGCATGGTGCCGGTGAAGATCACGGACAAGGCGCTCGACACCTCGGCCAAGGTTCTATCCGTCACGACGCAGGCCGTTGACCTGACAGGCAAGGTCGTCGTGACGACGCGCCACATCCAGGCCGCGCGTCTCGACGCCGAACTGGCCGGCCTGCGCAGCGCCAAGAACGTGCTGGGCGTGGTTGTGGATGTCGTCGCATAAGCGCCACCTTACTGCCTTGTGATTTGGAGTTGAGCGGGTCCGCCCCTATCTGGGGTGCAAGGAGCCGACCATGTTCAGAACGCTAGCCACCGCCGCAACCCTCGCCGCCATCGCCGCCGCGCCCGCCTTTGCGGGCACGCGCGGTTTTTCCAGCGACATCGATGTCCGCATCACGACCCCCGTGAAGATCGAGGTGCAGCTGTCCGAGGATCTCGCCCACCGCGCCGAAAACCTCCCGCAATCCATCAAGGACCGCAATGGCAGCCGCGGCCTGCGCGCGGGTTTCTCGGCCAATGGCTATTACGGCGAGGACGAGCTCGCCGAACTGCTCGAGGAGTTGCGTGAGGATCTCGGCGACGACTTCGCCAAGCGCGGCGTGGCTGTGTCCGACACCGCGCCCGTCACCTTGCGCGTGACGCTCGAAGACGTGCGCAACAACCGCCCGACCTTCCGCCAACTTTCCGCGCAGCCAAACCTGTCGCTGCAAAGTTTCGGCACGGGCGGCGCTGAGATCAGCGGCGAGCTGATCGGCGCGGCGGGCGAACGGCTCGGCACAATGCGCTATCACTGGTTCGATGTCGGTCTCGACCAGTTCGATGTCGGTGCGGGCGTGTGGAGCGACACAAACCGCGCCATCGACCGCTTCGCCCGTCATGCGAGCAAGGCGATCAGCTAGCCGCTTTGTTCTTTAGCCGTTAGGGCACGCCGATATATTTGTGCGACTGCACGCTGAGCCGCCATTTCGGGTTGGCGAGGCAGTAGGCGAAGGCAGCGTCCGTATTGGCCGCCTGCTCCGCACCGTCGCGGTCCGGCGCAAAGTCGTCGCGCGGTTGCAGGAAGAAGTGTTCGAACGGTAGCGCCTCGAAGTCCTCGGGGCGGTTCTCCGCCTGCGGGAAAACGAGCTTCAGCTCCTGCCCCGATGTCTGCACAAGCGGCTCCGCACCTTTCGGGCTGACGCAGATCCAGTCAATGCCGTCCGGTGCGGCGATGGTGCCGTTGGTCTCCACAGCGATCTTGAAGTCGCGCGCTTTCAGCGCGTCGATGAGTGGCGCATCGAGCTGCAGCAGCGGCTCCCCGCCCGTGCACACCACCCAGCGTTCCGCCTGTCCCGCTGGCCATGCTGCCAAAACCGCATCCGCCAGCGCGTCCACGTCGAAACGCCCACCGCCGGGACCGCTCGTGCCGACAAAATCCGTGTCGCAGAAGCGGCACACGGCGGCTGCCCGGTCTTCCTCGCGCCCGCTCCATAGATTGCATCCGGCAAAGCGCAGGAAGACGGCGACGCGACCGGTCTGCGCGCCCTCGCCCTGCACAGTCAGGTAGAGCTCCTTGACCGCGTAGCTCACGCCGCGAAATCCGCCCATCCACGCGCGCGCAGCTCGCAGGCCGGACATGCCCCGCAACCATATCCCCAGTCGTGCAACTCGCCGCGCTCGCCCAGATAGCAGGTGTGGCTGTCCGTCCGGATCAGCTCGACCAGCGCGTCGCCGCCAAGCTCACGCGCCAGCGACCAAGCGCCCGCCTTGGAGAGGTGCATGAGCGGCGTATGCAGCGTGAACTCCCGGTCCATTCCGAGCGAGATGGCGCGCATCTGAGCATCCAGCGTGTCCGCGCGGCAGTCGGGATAGCCGGAGAAATCCGCTTCGCACATCCCCGCGACGAGCGTGGAGAAGCCGCGCCGCCAGCCGAGCGCGGCGGCGTAGTTGAGGAATATGAGATTGCGTCCCGGAACAAACGTGTTGGGCAGCCCGCTCTCTCCCATCTCGATCTCTTCATCGCGCGTCAGCGCCGTCTCCGAGATCGCGCCCAAGCCTGCCAGGCCGACGACGTGGTCCTCGCCCAGCTTTGCGCCCCAATCCGGGCGGATAGCGCGCAGCTTGGCGAGGAAGGCGTCGCGCACCTCCATTTCGACGGCGTGGCGCTGGCCGTAATGGAAGCCCACGGTCTCGACATGGTCGAACCGGTCCAGCGCCCAGGCCAGGCACGTCGTGGAGTCCTGCCCACCGGAAAAGAGAACGCCTGCCCGCATGCGCGCCCCATAGTCGCCGCCGCCATGGCGCTCAAGTCATGTGGGCAGGAGGCGAAAATGGAACTGGCCCGCAACCTGCAAGGGAATGGGCATGTTCAAGACCCGTTACGCCCTCCTCGCTTTCCTCGCCGTCGAGATCGCCAGCATTCCAGCCGCCTTCGCCATGCTGGACAGCGTGTCGTTCGAGCGCGCGCCACAGATCGCGGCGGCTCAGCTGCCGATCAATACGTCCGGCATGACCCGCTATCTGGTCAGCACGGATGCGCCCTTCGCGGTGGTCTCGTCCGGTCTTGCCGGTCCGGTTCGCGTGTCCGTGCAGACGTCCGGTCAGATCGGCAAGATGGTCTTTGGCGGAGTGAGCCAGCTGCCGGGACCGGCGTCCTCCTGCGCGGTCGCACGGAGCGGCGCGGACATGGTCATCTACCGCGCCGACCGCGCGACGGCTGCGGGCGACGCGACAGCGGTCGAACAGGCTGTCGTCGTCGTCGTGCAGCACGATCCTGCCACGACCCCGACCTTGAGGTTCGTGGCAAAAACCGACGCGCCCGACGCCGCTGGCTGCTAGTTGATTGCTTCCAGGAAGCGCTCGCCAAAGCGCTCATATTTCGTCTCGCCCACGCCCGACACATCGAGCATCTGAGCCTTGGTCATGGGCCGCTTCTGCGCCATGTCGATCAGGGTCGCGTCGTTGAAGATGATATAGGCGGGTTTGCCGAGCGCACTGGCCATTTCGCGGCGCAAGCCTTTCAGCTTGGCGAGCAATTCCTGGTCCGCATCGTCCAGCAGCTCCGGCGCGGGCTTGCGCTTGCGCTCCTTCGCGCGCGCCTCCTTCTTCGTGACCTTGGGCTCGGTCATCATGAAGGCGCCGTCGCCATCGATGAGCTTGAGCCCCAGGGGCTGCACGACCAGCCGCCCATAGCGCTGCATGTCCACCTTCAGATAACCCGTCGCCACGGCCTGTCGCAGCAGGGCCTTGTAATATTTGTCGGCCCAGCGCTCGCCCGTGCCGTAGCTCGGCAGCTTGTCATGGCCGCGCTGGCGGATCTTCTCCGTGTCCTGCCCGCGCGCGACAGCAATGACGTGGTTCGCGCCGAAGAATTCGCCGGTCTCCTTTGCCGCCGAGAACAGCGCAATGGCCGCGTCGGT
>JAHDEU010000136.1 GCA_020628635.1 Hellea sp.
TCGCTCGGCCCCTCGCCGTCGGTCCGCTTCGCGGCCCTTTGGGCTCGACCCCTCAGAGGGGAGGAGTTTAACGATTGGCGGACAGGCGAAGACTTTAGGGCCACCATTCGCTAAGCCTACCCCATGACCACACTCGGCACAGCCCTCCGACCTTCCGCCACCCGCGCGCTGTTCCTTGGCTCCGGCGAACTCGGCAAGGAGGTCGCCATCGCGCTGCAGCGCCTTGGTGTAGAGGTCATCGCCGTGGACCGCTACTCGGATGCCCCCGCCATGCAGGTCGCGCACCGTGCCCACGTCATCGACATGCTGGACGGCGACGCCCTGCAAGGCGTGGTAGAGCTCGAGCGGCCCGACCTCGTCATCCCGGAGATCGAAGCCATCGCGACCGACCGGCTCGTCGCGCTGGAGGCGGGCGGGCTCAACGTCGTGCCGACCGCGCGGGCGGCGCAGCTGACCATGGACCGCGAGGGCATCAGGCGGTTGGCGAGCGAAGAATTGGGGCTGGTCACGTCACCCTACCGCTTCGCCGATACGCAAAGCGAGTTCCGCGACGCGGTCGCCGCCATCGGACTGCCCTGCGTGGTCAAGCCGGTGATGAGCAGTTCAGGCAAGGGTCAGAGCACGATCCGCGACGAAAGCCAGATCGACGACGCATGGCGATACTCGCAGGACGGTGGTCGCACGGGAGCCTCGCGCGTTATCGTCGAGGGGTTTGTAGAGTTCGACTCCGAAATCACCCTGCTCACCGTGCGCCATTCGGGTGGCACGTCCTTCTGCCCGCCCGTCGGCCATCGGCAGGAAGGCGGCGACTATCAGGAAAGCTGGCAGCCCCACGCGATGAGCGCCGCTGCGCTGGCGTCCGCGCAGGACATGGCACGGCGCGTGACGGATGCGCTGGCGGGCGCGCGTCCTGGCTACGGATTGTTCGGCGTCGAGCTGTTCATCCGCGGCGACGACGTCATCTTCTCCGAAGTCAGCCCGCGCCCGCACGACACGGGGCTGGTCACGATCATGGGCCAGCAGCTCTCCGAATTCGAACTCCACGCCCGCGCCATTCTCGGCCTGCCCATTCCGGAGATCGCCGCAACCGGACCCGCCGCATCCGCCGTGATAATTGGGGAAGGGACCAGCGATGACGTCCGCTTTGCCGGGATCGCCGACGCGCTTGCGGAGCCGGGAACGGACATTCGCCTCTTCGGCAAACCCGCCGTGGACGGCCGAAGGCGGCTCGGCGTGGCGCTGGCGCGGGCAGAGAGCGTGGAAACTGCGCGAGCCAAGGCCAGAGCGGCGGCAAGCAAGGTTCAGGTGGTGCTCTAGGTCCAACTGTGCGGGGTTGCGGCCAACAGGTCCAGCCAAGGAACGTCGTCGCGCAAACCATGCACTACGACATCTATCCATGGGCGCTCCGGTTCGGGTGGCGAGATGGAGTTCGGAGAGAACCTCGGAGAAATTCTCCACTCGTTCGACTCAGGCCGACTTGATTGGTCTGACCATAGCCCGAAGTTGACACTAAAATCATTGGATCGAAGAGTTCTCGATCACACGGCACGTCATCGGAGTTTGGGGCTCGTCGCCACATCGGTCCATGGGCTCGCCGGTCAAGCCGGCGAGAGGCATGAATAATAATTCTACCAACTCAAGCCGACCTGATCGGCCTGCCCATTCACCGTGGCTCACGTGATCCGCGATACCCGTAACGTCGTTCCGATCTGCCCCTCCCACGCCTTGCCACGCCGCCTGCGCTCCGGCAGGTTTCCGCCGTGGACGGCTTCCTCATCATCCTCGCGATCCTGTTCCTGATCAGCGGGCCACTCGGCGCGGTCGGGTTTTTCATGATCGGCGGCTTGCGCAACAGGCTGGACGCGCAAGCGCGTCAGATCGCCATTCTGGAGCGCCGGATCGAGCTGGCCGAGGCAAGGGGCATCGCGCCAAGCGCGCCCACCAACGCCGTCACTGGCCCGTCGATAGAGGCCGCAACGCCGCGCGCGACGGAACCATCCGTTCAAGACGCTGTTCCCGCGCCGGAGCCTGACCGAGAGCCCGCCCTGCTGGCTTCACCGTCCGCCAGCCGGGGCATCTCCATCACGCCAAAGGCCACGCGTCCCGCGCCGCCCCCACCACCACGGCCATCCAAGCCCGCCCGTCCTGCTCTCGATCTCGAAACCCTGCTCGGGGCCAAGGGCTCGGTCTGGATCGGCGGGCTGGCGCTGCTGCTCGGCGCGGTGTTCCTCTTGCGCTACTCCATCGAAGCGGGCCTGCTGACGCCTGGCTTGCGTGTCGCGCTGGCCGCGCTGCTGGGGATTGTCGCGCTGGGCGTGTCCGAAGTGCTCGCCAAGCGCGACCTGCGCTCGCCCATTGGTGCGGCGCTGTCGGCGCGCGCGGACATCCCGGCGCTGCTGGCGGCGGTGGGCGTGTTCAGCCTGTTCGGTGCCGGCTATGCCGCGCATGCGCTCTACGGCCTGCTGCCCGCCCTGCCGGCCTTTGCGATCATGGCGGTGGTCGCGCTGGCCGCCATGGCGCTGTCCCTGCGGCGCGGGCCGTGGCTGGCCGCCATCGGGTTGGTCGGCGCGCTGGCCGTGCCGTTGCTGGTCACGACCGACACGCCGTCCTTCACCGGAGTCTTCGCCTACACGGCCATCATCACGGCGGCCGCGCTGTTGCTCGCGCGGATGCGGGATTGGCGCTTGTTGACACTGGCCGCGAGCGCGGGCGCAACGTTCTGGCTGTTCATGCTGGTTGGCAAGGCGGGCGGCACGCTGGAGGCCTCGCTGTGGGCTGTCGGCGTGGCAGCGATGGTCGCACTGGTGTTGCGGAGCCTCCGGCCCTTCGACAAGGACAAGCCGCTCTACGGATATGCGGGATGGGCAGGGCTGTTCGTGCTGACTGTATTGGCGAGCGTGCAGGCCGGCGTGACCGATCTGCCCGGACTTGGCGGAGCCGTCGCGCTCTGGCCACCGGTCGCGCTGTTTGCCGTTCTGTTCTGGTATGCGCAAATCGGCAAAGCGAACTGGCGTTGGCCCGCACTGCTGGTCGGGGGCGCGGCCGCGGGATTGGGCTATGTCCCATGGGCGCTGCAATCCGAAACGCTGGACGCAAAATGGCTGGGCCTCGCCGTGGTCGCGGCCCTTGCGCTCGCCGCCCTTCTCAGCGCGCGCCGCATCGCCGAACGGTTCGATGAGCCGCGCTTTGCCGCCGTGGCCATGGCCGTGGGCGCGGGGTTGGCCATCCTGTTCCCCCTCGCCCTGCTGGAGTTCAACAGCTGGAAGCCGGAGGGCTATCATTCCGTCCCGGGCGAGTGGGTCTTCTTCATTGCCGCCGGCACCATTGCCAGCGTGAGCGCGCTGACCCGCCACATCTGGGTCGCGGCGGGCGCGCTGGCGGGCGCGGCGCTGGCATGGCTGATCAGCGTGGCGGAACTGCCCGCCATCGCCGAGACCATCGCGCGCAACGAAACGCGCGGCGTCATCCCCGTCACCTATGCCAGCGCCGCGCCGTGGCAGTCCGCCATGCTCAGCCTCGGTGCAGGCCTTGCGCTACTCCTCGCAGCAAAGCGCGACACATGGCTGGCGCGGCTGGTCGGCGTCGGCCTGCTGGGCCTTGCCGGGTTGCTCGCGGTGCAAACTCTGGGCAACCCGGACGTCCACTACGCGGCCACGCCCATGCTCAACCAGCTTTGGCTCTATTTCGGACTGCCGGGCGCGGTCGCAGCAGCCGGTGCGATCTGGCTGGGCCGGAGACGCGACGACATCGGCAGCCAGCTCCTGCTCGCGGCCAGTCTCGTCTTCAGCCTGGTCATGACGGTGCTGCTGATCCACCATGCCATGAATGCGGGCGACCTGTCCGCCGAGCCGGGCTTCGAGGACATCGCCGTGCAGCTGCTCGTCGCCTTCGCGCTGATGCTGGGCGGGAGCTGGGTCGGCAGCGCGCTCACGACATGGCCCGGCCATGCCGCGCCGCGCAGCGAGAAGATCATCCCGGCCCTCGTCCTCGCCCTGTCGGCTGTTTCGCTCATCGTGTTCGTGACGAGCCAACTCGTTGTGTTCAACCCGCTGTTCAACGGCAGCACGCGGATCGACGGCCCGGCATTGTTCAACGCGCTTCTGCTCGGCTACCTGATGCCATCGGTCCTGCTCGGCGCGGCGGCGATACGCTATTCGGGCAGTCGCCCCGTCTGGTTCGTGCGGGTGCTGGGCGGACTGGCCGGAGCGGGCTGGCTGGCCTGGACGACCGCGCAGATCCGTGTGTTCGCGCAAGGCCCCAAGATCGATCTCGGCGCGGTTCCCTGGGACAATGCGGAACTCTACGCCGTGTCCGCCGCGTGGTTGCTCACGGCCATGGCAGTGCTCGCCGTCGGCTGGAAGACGGGCCGCCGCGACCTCCGGCTCGGCGCGGTGTCGCTGCTGACGCTGACCACGCTCAAGGTCTTCCTGCTCGACATGGCCGAGCTCGACGGCGCACTGCGACCGCTCTCCTTCATCGGGCTGGGCGTGGTGCTGCTAGGCATCGGGCGGCTCTACCAGACCGTGCTGAAAAGCGACGACGCATGAGGCGGCCATTGTCGAATTTGGTTGGCAAGTGCGTGGCCGACATAGGAATGGGTGCGGCGAGCCCTGACGAGACGGAGCGCTTCGACACGGACACGCTGATGGGCCGTCCGCCCTCTTGGGAGGCATGATGAAGATACCCCGCGACAAGACTGACGACTATACGGCGGAGATGCTCGCCAGGCGGCGCGCTTTCGTGACCGAGCAGACGGGTGCGGCGCTCGAACATATCGGCCGCTCATCCGTGCCGCCCGCGCAGCTCTCGGGCAATATCGAGAACGCGCTGGGCACGATCCAGATCCCCGTGGGCGTGGCCGGGCCGCTCATGGTGCATGGAGAGCATGTTTCGCCGGACGAGGCGGTGTTCGTGCCCATGGCCACGACCGAAGGCACGCTGCTGGCGAGCTATAATCGCGGCATGCGGCTGATCCGGGAATGCGGCGGCGTGCATGTCACGATCATGGAGCGGTTCATGCAGCGCGCCCCTGTTTTCCACTTCGAAGGCGCGCGCGACGCCAAGGCGTTTTCCGCCTGGCTGGCGCGGCCGGATGTCGAAGCGCAAGTGAGGGCGGCGTGTGAGTCCACGACATCCGTCGGCAAGCTGTCCCATATCGAGCGCTACGCCGTCGGTCCGATGATCTACACCCGCATGAACTTCACGACGGGCGACGCGGCCGGGCAGAACATGTGCGGCAAGGCGGCGCAAGCGGGCTGCGAATGGATCGCCGCGAACTATCCCGGCGCGCTCAAGGGCTACACCCTGTCCGGCGCCATCGACACGGACAAGAAGCACAGCCAGCTCAACACTTTGCATTCGCGCGGCGCGCGTGTGATGGCGGAAGTCGTGCTGGACCCGGCGGTCACGCGCACGCTCATGCGCGCCGAAACGCGCGATCTGTTCCGCATGCGGCAGGTGTCCATGGCGGGCGGCATGCTGGCGGGCACGGCCAATAACGGCGTCCACGCGGCGAACGGCATCGCTGCCATCTTCATCGCGACCGGCCAAGACGAGGCCAATGTGGC
Organism: Hellea sp.; assembly: GCA_020628635.1. Classification (GTDB taxonomy): domain Bacteria; phylum Pseudomonadota; class Alphaproteobacteria; order Caulobacterales; family Maricaulaceae; genus Litorimonas. The sequence goes on from JAHDEU010000136.1 coordinate 5,568, forward strand.
CGAGAGCCATGCGGGCATCAGCTTTCTGGACTTGATGGAGGACGACTCTCTCTACTGGTCGCTGACCCTGCCAAGCCTGATCATGGCGACCTATGGCGGCGGGACGGGCCTGCCGACGCAACGCGAATGCCTGTCGATGATGGACTGCGTCGGGACTGGTAAGGTCGGGCGCCTGCTGGAAATTACGGCGGGCGCGGTCATGGCGGGTGAAATTTCGCTCTCATCGGCCATAGCGGCGGGCGATTGGGTGAGTTCGCATGACAAGCTGGGGCGCAACCGCTAGCTTGCTGCCATGACAGACCGCGTCCTCGTCACCGGAATCACCGGATACATCGCCAGCCATGTGACGGCGAAGCTGCTGGAGCAGGGCTATGCCGTGCGCGGGACCGCGCGCAACGCAGCCAAGGCGCGCCGTCTGATGGCGTCCATGGCGCATGCAGGCATCGACACAGCCAATGTGGAGATCGTGGAGGCCGAACTGGGATCGGATGCGGGCTGGAGAGATGCGGTGAAAGACTGCCGGTTCATCCAGCACATCGCCTCGCCATTCCCGCTCGAAGCGCCGCAGGACCGCGAAGCGCTGGTCCCCGAAGCCCGCGCGGGCGCGCAGAGGGTGCTGGAAAACGGCTTTTCGGCGGGCGCGGAACGCATCGTCATGACGAGCTCTCTGGCGGCCGTGATGAACCAGCCGGACCGGGGCCGCGAACGGACCTACACGGAAGGCGACTGGTCCGACCTCGACCCCACGGGCGACGCCTTCGTCTATGG
>JAHDEU010000137.1 GCA_020628635.1 Hellea sp.
GGGCCGCAAGCGCGCCAGCGCTTGAGGGTCGGAGGGGTGACGCGGGCATCAGCCGCGCAGCGCCGCGCCCTTCACACTCCCCGCGCCAACCGCTCCGCCACCGCCCGCTCCACCGGCACGACCTCCCCCAGCATCCCGCTCACCAGCACCTCGCCCAGCAACGGCGCGAATACGAACCCCCTTGAGCCCAGCCCCGTGAGCACGGTTGCCCGGTCCATCTCCAATATCCGCGGCCCCAAAATCCTGGGAAGAGTGTCCGCCGTGTTCACCCGCACGCTCGCGCGGTAGCTCTCCGCACTCTCCACGCCCAACCCCTGCGCCCGCGCCGTCTCCAGATTGCGCGCATTGTCCTCGCTCCGCAGCGCCCACGGATCCGCCCCGTCCTCCAGCCGGTCATGCGTCGCGCCCAGCATGATCCGATCGCGCATCGGGACCGCGTAGCCGCCATAGGTCACGGGCGCGGCCACATCGCCAGCGCCCCAGCTCAGCTGCCCGCGCGACCAGCGCAAGGCAAGTTCAGGCATCAGCGCGCGGATGCCGTAGCCGCTCGCCACGATCACCGGTCCATCGATCTCGTCCAGCGAGGAGACCACGCGCGGCTTTACGAGCGCGCCGTCCAGCATCGCCTCTCGCGCGGTTTGCGTGTCGATGACGAGCGAGCTCGGCATGTCCAGATGTTCGCCCGTCCACTCCAGATGCCCCGGGCCGAGCGGCGCGTTCCGCGCGATCGCCTGCAGCCGCTCGGCCTCCGCATCCGTCTTCGGCAGGTGCAGCACGCCCTCATGCCGCGTCGCGCTCCGGTACGCCTCCCGCGCATAGAGAAAGCTCGACAGGAAAAAGCGCGCGGCCGGATTGTCCTGCTTGTCCAGCCGCGGCTTGATCAGCGCTGCTCCGTTCCCGGACGCGGCAATGTGGTCGGGATCGAACAGCACGGTCGGGGTGATGCCGCGCCGCAGCAAGGCGCGCGCGACCGACGCGCCCGCAATGCCGGCACCGATGACCGTGGGGGCAGGGGGCTTGGGCTGGGGTGTCGGCTCACCCGGCATGCGCGCTTCCAGCCGTTGCCGCTTGCGGCCGAAACCGGGCAGGCGTTCGACCTCGAAGCCTGCTGTCGCCAAGCCGCGCCTCACCGCGCCCGCCACGGTGAACGTCCCGACCCGCGCGCCCGGCGCCGACAGTCGCGCGACCTCGGACAGGATCGGCTTGCTCCACATGTCCGGGTTTTTGGCGGGCGAAAAGCCGTCGAGAAACCACGCATCCGCCGCGAAATCCTGCCCGGCGAGCGCAGGCGCAATATCGTCATGGATCAGGGTCAGGGTGACGGGGCCGAAATGGCGGCGGTGCACGCCGCGCACGGGTCCGGGCCAGCTCTCGATCAGCGGCGCGGCAATTTCCGCCAGTTCCGGGAAGGCGGACAGCGCCTGCGCGAGCTGTTGCCGGTCAAACGGAAAGCCCTCCACGCTGACGAAGTGCAGCCGCCCGGTCGCGCCGGATTCGTGCCAACTCTGCATGGTCGCGAGAAAGTTCAGCCCGGACCCGAAGCCCAGCTCGGCGACCGTGAACACGTCCCGGCCCATCCACCGGTCCGGCAGGCCGCAGCCCTGCAGGAAGACGGCGCGCGTCTCCTCCAGCCCGCCATCGGTGGAGAAATAGATGTCTCCGAAGTCTGACGCCGCCGGCGTGCCGGGGCGCGAGAAATCGAGCGACGGCGCGGGCGTGCGCGTCAGTGGTTGATAAACCACCTATCCGAGAATGCGCGCGAGCAGGCCCTGCTCGACATAGCCGTCCGCGACCACGCCGTTGTCGCGCTGCCAGGCGCGGATGGCCTTGCGCGTATTGGGCCCGATCTGCCCGTCCACGCCGCCAGTGGAGTAGCCCAGCTCGGTGAGCCGTTCCTGCAGCCGCTTCTTGTCCTCGAAAGAGAGTGGCTTGTCGTCCTTGGGCCAGGGCGTGCGGATGGCGTTGCGGCCCCGCAGCGCGTCGCCGAGGCTGGCAATGCCCATGACGTAGCTGGTCGAATTGTTGTAGCGCTTCAAGACGTCGAAATTCTTGAAGACCAGCAGCTTCGGCCCCCGGGCTCCGGCAGGCGCGAGCAGCTTGGCGGATAGCAATCCTGCCGAGCCGCCCCAGCGCATGCCGTTGGCCGGACGCACGCCCAGCGCGGTCCAGTCGTTCACCGTCTTGGACACCGTCTCCAGCTGGCCGTAGTCGAAACCGTCCGGCACGATCACTTCCGCCATCACCGGCTCGCCCGGACGCCAGCCGGAACGCGACAGATAGTTGGCGGCCGAGCCCAGCGCGTCGCGCTCGCTCGTCCATAGGTCCTTGTTGCCGTCTGCGTCGAAATCGACCGCATAGTCGCGGAAAGTCGTCGGGATGAACTGCGTCATGCCCATCGCGCCCGCCCACGCCCCGCGCAGCTGCTCCTCGCGCACCTCGCCCGCGCTGATCAGGTCCAGCACGGCAAAGAGCTGCTGCTCGCCAAAGCGCTGGCGGCGACCCTCGAACGCAAAGGTGGACAGGCTGTCCACGATGTCAAAATCGCCCATGATGCGGCCATAGCTGGTCTCCAGCCCCCAGATGGCGGTCAGGATGTGGCGCGGGACGGAGTAGCGGGCTTCCACCTCGTCGAACACATCCGAATGCTCGGACAGTTCCGAGCGCCCGCGCGTGATGCGGTCGGCCGACGCGGCCGATTCGATATAGGCCCAGACGGGGCGGGTGAATTCCGGCTGGTTGTCATTGCGCTCTATCGCCCGCTCGTTGATCTGCGCGCGCCCCACCGTGCGGGCCAGCAGCTCCGGCGCGTAGCCCTTGGCGACGGCGCGCGCGGTGAAGTCCGCCTTCCACGCGGAGAAGCGCTGTTCGCGGGTCTGCGTCGGGGCAGGCGCGGTGACGACGCGCTCCATGACTTCGGTTTGGGGCGTGGTGGTGACTTGCGAATTCGTTTGCGCCTCCGGCTCCGGCGCACTCGCGCAGGAACCGAGCAGCAGGGCGAGGGGGAGGAGGAGCTTGGCGGACATGGGAGGAGGATACAGGATTGCGCGGACGTCGCACAGGGGCATTGCGTTACGAAGTGGAAGGGGGCGGCGGGAGTTTGGTCTCGCTTTTATGGTTCCTTCCCCTTGACGGGGAAGGTGGGCTTGCGAAGCGAAGCGTAGCAAGGTCGGAAGGGGTGTTTCGGTCTGACGTCTGTTAATAGTCCTTCCGTCCGCCACCCCTTCCGAGCCTGCCGCCTGCCGGCGTCAGTCCCACCTTCCCCGTGAAGGGGAAGGAACCTAAAGACGGCTGCTCGGATGTGAGTCCAATGGGTTCAATCTTGCCTTCGCTTAGCTCGATTGTCCAAAACCCACCGACCGCTACCCAACCGCAGCCACCCGCATTGACACCCATCCGGACCCTCCATATATGCCCCCCAACGCCGCGCACCTCCTTGCGCGCTTTTTTTATTGCCCGATACGAAAGCCGCACCATGAAAGTCCGCAGCTCCATCAAGTCCCTGAAAAACCGCCACCGCGACTGCCAGGTCGTGCGCCGCAAGGGCCGTCTCTACGTGATCAACAAGACCGATCCGCGCTTCAAGGCCCGCCAGGGTTAAGCCAGACGGGCTCGCCAATGTCGCGAGCCTCTCCAAGCGATAATGTTCAGGCCTCTTGCCTTGCCGGGCGAGGGGCCTAACTGTGTCTGGGTGAAAGCCCTGCTCACATGCCTGCTCCTGCTGCTCGCCGCACCGGCTTATGCGCAGATCGTCATTCCCGGCGACGAGCTCCCGGCACCCACCGTGCCCGAGGACCTGCTGCCGGATGAGGACGAGAAAAACGACGCCGACCCGGATGCGCCCGCGCCGGACGCCCCGCCCGAAGGCCCCACGCCCGAACTCGACGCTCCCGACTATTCCCGCGTCTCGCAAGGCGTCGAGCGGCGCGAGCGGCTGAACGTGCTGTTCGAGCGGCTGGGCGAGGCAGAGGACGACGCCAAGGCCAAACTGATCGCCGAGGAGATCTGGGCCATCTGGACCGATAGCGGCAGCGCGTCGGTCAACTTCGTGCTGCGGCGTGCGGCCAGCGCGCAAAAGCTCGGCGGCACGTCGCGCGCCCGGGCGCAGTTCGACACCGTCACCCGGCTGCAGCCCGACTTCGCCGAAGGCTGGGCGCGCTCGGGCCGACTTGCCATGGACGAACGCGACTGGGGCCGGGCGATTTCCGACAGCATCCGCGCGCTGCAGCTGGAACCGCGCCACTACCACGCGCTCTGGACGCTGGGCTCCACGCTGGAACGGCTCGGACGGCAGGACGAAGCGCTGGAAGCCTACCGCGAGGCCAACCGCCTCTACCCCGCGCTGGAGGCGGTGCGCGAACGGGTGCAGGTGCTGGAGAGCGAAGTGGAGGGCGACGTCCTCTAGGGGCTTTCGCGCAAGGGAGCAGGCGGTTAAGGCCCCGCCCCATGCCCGTCCCTACACTCGTCCTGAACTTCGGCCATTCCGTGCTGAACTCGCTGTCTGATTACACCGAAGCCGCGTCGGAGATCTACCGCCACTACCGCCAGGGGCTTAACATCGTGGCCGTGACGTCGGCGCAGGGAGACGCCACCGACGTGCTGATGGCCGAAGCCCGCCGCATCGGGCCGGAAGGCGCGTCCGAGTCCGGAGGCGCGCGCAACCTGCCGGAACTCCTGCAGCTGGGCGAGCGCCGCTCCGCCGCCTTGCTGGCACTGGCGCTGGAGCGCATCGGCGCGCCCGCTTTCGTGCGCCAGGCCCGCGATCTGGGCCTGACCGCGAGCGGCGATCCCATGAATGCGGAGCTGACGGGGCTCAAGACCGGGCAGCTGCTCCAGGACCTCAAGGACCACGACATCGTCGTCATGCCGGGCTATGTCGCGATCGGCGAGCTCGACCGCGCCGTGCTGCTGGGACGCGGCGGGGCGGACCTGACCGCGCTCTATGTGGCCGACCAGCTCGGCGCGCCCGCCCTGCTGCTCAAGGACGTGGAAGGCGTGTTCGACCGCGATCCCAAGACCGCTGAACCCGGCGGTTTGAGGAAATACCGCCGCATCTCCTATGCCGATCTGCGCCGCAAGGCGGAGCCTCTCGTGAGCGCGCGCGCCGTGGACTACGCGGAAGGCGTCGGCCAGCGCTTCCGCATCGGCACGCCCGGCATATCGGACTATACGGAAGTCGGCGACGTGACGGATGCGCCGGAGCCCGCGCGCAGCCGGCCCAAGCTCAAAATCGCCATGATGGGGCTGGGGACCGTCGGCGGCGGCGTGTTCCGCCGCGTCGAAGCGCTGGACGACCGGTTCGAGATCGTCAAAGTGATGGTCCGCAGCCCCGGCAAATATATCGACCAGGGCTACACGCCCGACCTGCTGACGACGGACGCCGCCGACCTGCTCGCAGCCTCACCCGATATCTTCATCGACGTGTCCGGCCCCGTCGAACCCGCCCTGTCGCTGACCCGCGACATGCTGAGCGCGGGCGTCCATGTCGTGTCGGCCAACAAGCAGGCCATCGCCACGGGCGGGCAGGCGCTGCTGGACCATGCGCAAGAATCGGACGGCTCTCTGCTGTTCAGTTCGGCCGCCGGCGGCGGCATGCCCGTGCTGGAAATGTGCATCCGCGAGCGGGGCCGCATCGCCCGCGTCGAAGCCCTGCTGAACGGCACGACCAATTTCATGCTGGGCGAGATGGGCAAGGGGCTGTCATACGAAGACGCGCTGCAAATCGCCCAGGACCGCGGCTATGCCGAAGCGGACCCGACGGCCGATGTGGACGGGCTGGATGCCGCCGCCAAGATCCGCCTCGTCAGCCTGCTGGGCTTCGGGGAGGAGATCGGCGTGGACGAGATCGCCCGCGACACGCTCGACGGCGTCGCCGAGCGCAAGGTGCCCGGAAAGGTGCTCAAGCGCGTGTCCAGGGTGGTGGGCGACGCGGGCAACGGCGTCGTCGCCGACCTGCGCCTCAAGGCGCTCTCGCCCAACAATTTCATCGCCAAGGCCGACGGCGAAGACGCCCACGCCGTGTTCGATTTCACCGACGGCGACCGCTACGTCATCCGCGGCAAGGGCGCGGGACGGTGGCCGACGACGGAAAGCGTGATGGCGGATCTGTATGACGTGTCCGAAGCGGGGTGAGGAACAGAAAAATAGACGTCTTCGATATCAAGTTCCTCCCTCGCGACGGGACGGGAAAGACAACGACAAAGTGGCGCGCAGCGCTGCCATCTCCACCGGGGTAGGATCGGGGCCATGGGCTCGCCGGTCAAGCCGGCGAGAGGCGGATTGGCTTGTAGTTGGTGAGACTCTCGCGGTTCGCCTC
>JAHDEU010000138.1 GCA_020628635.1 Hellea sp.
GGAAGCCATCGTGACGGCGCGGGGCGGTATGACGTCCCACGCCGCCGTGGTTGCACGCGGCATGGGCACGCCCTGCGTGTCCGGCGCGGGCGACATCCGCATCGACTACGAGGCGGGCGAGTTTACCTGTCTCGGCCGGACGGTGCGCAAGGGCGACGTCGTGACGGTCGATGGAGCCACGGGGCAGGTCTTTGCGGGCTCTGTCGACATGGTGCAGCCCGAAATGTCCGGCGACTTCGCGCAGGTCATGGAATGGGCGGATGCGGCGCGCACGCTGCAGGTGCGCTGCAATGCGGAGACTCCGCTCGACGTGCAGACGGCCGTCGACTTCGGCGCGGAAGGCATCGGGCTGTGCCGGACGGAACACATGTTCTTCGAGGCCGACCGGCTCGCCCATTTCCGCGAGATGATCCTGGCCGATAGCGCGGATGCGCGCCGCGATGCACTGGCGAAGATCCTGCCGACCCAGCGCGACGACTTTGCCGCCATCTTCCGCATCATGGGGGATCGCCCGAGCACGATCCGCCTGCTCGACCCGCCACTGCACGAATTCCTGCCGCACACCGAAGCCGACATCGAGACGGTCGCGGCGACACTGAACGTCCCGGCGCGCGAGCTGATGGCGCGGGCGCGGGAGCTGGAGGAGAGCAACCCCATGCTCGGCCATCGCGGTTGCCGTCTGGGGATCAGCTATCCCGAGATCTACGAGATGCAGGCGCGCGCCATCCTCGAAGCTCAGGCCGTTGTGGGCAAGGAGACGGGCAAGACACCGATCGCCGAGATCATGGTGCCGCTGGTCAGCAGCGAGAAGGAGCTGGAGATTCTCAAGGGCCGCATCGATGCGGTGGCCGCCGAGATAGGCGTGTCCGACTACACGGTCGGCACGATGATCGAGCTGCCGCGAGCCGCACTGCGCGCGCGCCAGATTGCGGAGCATGCGGACTTCTTCAGCTTCGGCACCAACGACCTGACGCAGACCACGTTCGGTCTGTCGCGCGACGATGCGGGCAAGTTCCTGCCGGACTATGTGCGCGCCGGAATCATGGACCGCGATCCCTTCGTGACGCTGGACCAGGACGGCGTGGGAGACCTCATCCAGATCGCGGCGGAGCGGGGCAGGGCAGCCAAGCCGGGCTTGAAGCTCGGCATTTGCGGCGAGCATGGCGGCGACCCGGCGAGCATCGACTTCTGCCAGCGGGCTGGATTGGATTATGTGAGCTGCTCTCCCTACCGTGTGCCGATCGCGCGGCTGGCGGCGGCTCAGGCGGCGATAAGGGGGAAGGACGCTCGCTGACTAGGCGAGCAGACGAGAGAGGCCCCAGCCGGAGACAGGTTAAAGAGGGGCCGGGGACGGGCTGTTTCCGCCACCACCTACTCCCCAACTTCGTCATCCCGGACAAGGCCGAAGGCAGCAGATCCGGGACCCATCGGAAGGAGAGACGCTGGCTTGATCACGCAGCCGACAGGTCCCGGCTCTGCCCTCGCTGCGCTCGCTTGGCCGGGATGACATCGATTTTCCTAATCGACGCTGACTTTGGGCACGCAGGGATGAGCGATCCGTGGGTAGGCATCAGGCGGACACCCGTTGAAACGTCTCACATCTGTCACGCAGCCGTGCTATCGCCCGCGCATGACTCGCACACTCCTCCTCACCGCCGCCTTTCTCGCCTCCTGCGCCACACTGGCCAATCAGCCGGATGCCGTTCCCATGGGCACGACGGGCGTCACGCCCATGGCGTCCGCTCCGCTCGACATGCGCAAGCCGCTGACCCGCATCGCGATAGGCTCCTGCCTGAACGAAACCGAAGATCAGACGATCTGGAACACGATCGCGGCGGAGCGTCCGGACGTCTTCCTGTTCACGGGCGACAACGTCTATGGCGACACCTACCGGTCGGACCCGCGCTGGACGGACCCGACCATGCCGAAAATGGTGAACAGCTACAACACGCTCGCCGCTGTCCCGGAATTCGCCAGGTTTCGCGCGCAGACGCCGCTGCTGACGACATGGGACGACCATGACTATGGCGGCAATGATGCGGGCGCCTACTACCCGTTCAAGCGCCGTGCGGAGACCATGTTCCTGGACGCCTGGGACGTGCCGGCCGACGACATCCGCCGCAAGCGCGACGGCGTGCACAAGTCCTGGACCGTCGGCCCCGAAGGCCAGCGCGTGCAGATCATCATGCTCGACACGCGTTTCTTCCGCACCGACCTGCAGGCCACCGACAAGCGCAATGAGCCAGGCAAGGAGCGCTATGTCCCCATGGAAAACGCCAACGGCACCATGCTGGGCGATGAGCAATGGGCGTGGCTGGAGGCGGAACTGCGCGAGCCAGCCGATCTGCGCCTGCTGGTGTCGTCCATTCAGGTCCATGCCGATGGCCATGGCTGGGAAGCGTGGCGCACCATGCCGGCGGAGCGCAACAAGCTCTACGGCATGATCCGCGACACTGGCGCCAACGGAGTCGTCTTGGTGTCGGGCGACCGCCATGCGGGCTCGATCTACCGCCGCGACGACATCACGGACTACCCGCTTTACGAGCTGACCGCCTCGTCGCTGAACCTGCCCGGTGCCGCCTGGCGCGCGCGCAGCGGTGAGACCCGCGTGGAGCCCGGACCCTACCGCCTGCATACCATGCAGTATGACGTGAATTACGGCCTGATCGACGTCGATTGGGACAACCGTTCGGCATCGCTGCAGGTCGTCAGCCCCGGCGGCGAAACCTTTGAAAATAGGTTCGAATTCTAATCAGCAGCCCACGGACTCGCATTCTCGCGCAAGGCCACTAGATAGGTGCTCGAAAGCAAGACCCGGCGATCCCGCTTGGTCGTCACGGAACCGCAACGGTGATTCGACCGTAACTCTGTTCAATCGGTGTTTACCGAGTCGCCTGACGGCGCGTGACTGAACGATATCCCCCGCATTGCAATTTGCCTTCGGTCACACTTCGTGATGGCCGCAGACTTGCAAGGCGCGGGCGAAAAGAACAGGGAGCGCGCCATGCGACCCAGAGCACAAACAATCGCGGGATGGGCGGTCGCCCTGTCCGCCATCGTGATGGGCACGGCCACGCTGCAGACGGTTGCCGACAAGGCCGCCTCGCAGCGCGCCGGCACGGTGTTGAACGCGCAGGCGGACGCCTTCCGCCACGGGCCGGAGCTGACGGCGACCTCGGACACGACCAACCGCCTGGTGGAACTCTACGGGCCCGACAGCCTGGTCGATACGCCACTGCGCCGCGTCGAATTCGATCTGGGCACTGTGGACCATGACTACGCACCTCTGCTGAGCGAGTCCGCGACCGTCATGGCCGAGGCGCAGTGCCTCGCTGAAGCCGTCTATTACGAGGCGCGCAGCGAAACCCGTGCCGGGCAGATCGCCGTGGCGCAGGTCGTGGTGAACCGCGTCCGCTCCAGGCATTTTCCCAACTCGCTCTGCGACGTCGTCTATCAGGGCTCGGAACGCAGCACGGGCTGCCAGTTCAGCTTCACCTGCGATGGCAGCATGGACAAGGCACCCAAGGGGCGCTCCTGGACCCGCTCGCAATCCGTCGCCAATCTCGTGATGAGCCAGCCGACCAAGGCGCTGGTCGGCCGCTCGACCCATAACCACACGACAGCCATCAAGCCGGTCTGGTCGGCGGAGCTGGACCGCACCCGCACGGTTGGCAGCCACGTCTTCTACAGCTTCCCCTTCCGCGAGCGCGGCCTGGGTTCGGCGGTCTCCGTCGCGGTGGCGCCGCCCATCTAGCGCCTGCATGATGCGCGCACTCCGCGCATTGACCGCATGTGACGCGCGCCATAGCTCTACTCTCAAAGGGGAGAGCGCATGGGACCGGAGCGTTTCGACACCATCATCATCGGCAGCGGCTTTGCCGGGCTCGGCCTGGCCGCCAAGATGCGCGAGGCCGGGCGCGAAGATTTCGTCATCCTGGAGAAGGCCGAGGCAGTCGGCGGCACGTGGCGGGAAAACACCTATCCCGGCGCGGAATGCGACGTGCCGAGCGCGCTCTATTCCTACAGCTTCGCGCCCAACCCGACCTGGGACTTCAAATGGGCGAAGCAGAAGCAGATCCTGCAATACATCAACGATTTCGCCGATGACCGCGGCTTGCGTCCGCACATCCGGCACGGGGTGAAGGTGACAGAAGCCGAATGGCTGGGCGACGAGTGGCTTGTCAGTACGGACGGCGGCGCACAGATGCGCGCGCGCTTCGTCGTCAGCGCCATCGGCCAGCTCCACCATCCGCGCGTGCCGGAATTCGAGGGGATGGACGACTATCAGGGTCCGGCTTTCCACACGGCGCGCTGGGACCACTCTGTCGAATTGGAGGGCCGCGACATCGCCTGCATCGGCAATGCGGCCAGCGCCATCCAGCTGATCCCCGAAGTCGCCAAGGTCGCGCGAAAGCTCACCGTCTATCACCGCTCTCCCAACTGGATCATCGACAAGGGCGACAGGCCCTATAGCGGGCTGGAGAAATGGATCGGAAAGACCGTGCCGGGCTTCTCCAAGCTCTACCGCGCCAATCTCTGGGCGCAGGGCGAATATGGGCTCTGGCCCGCCATTCAGGGCAAGACGCTGCAGGGTGCCGTGCTCCGCATGCAGCACAACAAGAAGCTCAAGGCGGCCTTCCCCGACGACCCCGACATGCGCGCGAAGCTGACGCCGGACTATCCCATAGGCGCGCGGCGCATACTGCTGTCCGACAAATATCTCGATGCGCTGGCGCTGCCCAATGTGGAGGTCGTGTTCGAGCCCATCGAGCGGTTCACGCGCGACGGCATCCGGGCGGGCGGGGTCGAGCGCACGCATGACGCGGTCGCGCTGGCGACGGGCTTCATCACCAACCCGTTCCTCATGGAGATCACGGTGACGGGTGAACAGGGGCAGACACTGAAGGAACGCTGGGCGGACGGGGCGGAGGCCTATCTGGGCGTCATCACGTCGGGCTTCCCTAACCTGTTCATGCTGTATGGTCCCAACACCAACACGGGTCACACCTCCATCGTCTACAAGCTGGAGCAGCAGTACCAGATGCTGCTGAAGCTCATGGACCGGGCAGGCGAGGGGGTCGTGGCCGTCGATGCGAATGCGGAGGCCGAGTACAACGCCGAAGTCCAGACGCGCCTGCGCGACACCGCCTGGAGCAAGATCGAGGCGTCCTGGTACAAGGACGGCGAGAAAGTCACGAACAACTGGATGGGGTCTTCCAAGGAGTTCAAGCAGCGTTTGAACAATCCCATCTTCGAGCATTTCAGGTTTTCCGCATGAGCACGTCACTCGGCTACAAGGCGTTCCAAGGCGTGTTGCGCGCGACCCGCTACCGGAACCACATGCCGAAGGACGCGGCGAAGGGGAACACGCGCGACATGCTGCCCAAGGGCAAGTGGGCGAAGCGCTGGCGCAGGGAGGAGTTCGAAGGGCGCGCAGTCTGGCTGTGCGACCCGGCGGGCGGGCCGACCGATCGCGTCTATGTCCACCTGCATGGCGGCGGCTATGTCTATGGCATTCAGTCGCTGCACTACATGGCGCTGGGCGAGCTATCGGACCATGCCGGGATGACCGTCATCATGCCGGACTACCCGCTGCCGCCTGTCGCCAAAGCGCGCGAGATCATCGGCTGGGCCGACCGGCACTTTGCCAGCGCCGTGGAATGCTACGGGTTGGGGAATGTGTCGCTCGGCGGTGACAGCGCGGGGGCAAACCTCGCGCTCGCCGTGCTGCAGATGCGCAGCGCGAGGGGAGAGCCACAGCCCGAGATGAACATCCTCTGGAGCCCGTGGCTCGACCTGACAGGGCCGCGCGAGTTCACGAAAGAGGATGACTACGAGGCGCTGATCACGCCCTTCGGGCTGGAGCCAGCCGTGATGGGTTATGTCGGCGACATGGACCGGAACGACCCGCTGATCAGTCCGCTCGGCGCGGATATTGACGCACTGCCTCCCATGCACATCGTGTCGGGCGGCAAGGACATCCTGCACGATGACGGCGTGGCGTTTGCAGATCGGGCGAGGGCGGCGGGCAAGCTCGCGAGCCTGACGATGGAGCCGGACTATGGTCATTACTGGATGTTCTATCCGGTCAAGGACCGGCACAGGACGCTGCGGGAAATTGGGGCGATGCTGGCTGGGTAAGCCCATTTTATCCCTCCCCCGAGCAGGGGGAGGTGGGTTTGCGAAGCGAAAGCGAGCAAAGTCGGTGGGGGGTGCTCCGGTCTTGCGGGCTGCACCAATCCTCACCTCCAGCGCACCCCCTTCCGACCTTTCTCCCTGGCGGTCGAAAGCCCACCTTCCCCTGCT
>JAHDEU010000139.1 GCA_020628635.1 Hellea sp.
TCCGACCTTCGCTTCGCTCGGCCACCTCCCCTAAGAGGGGAGGAGTTTAGAAAGGTGATGCGTTACGATGATTGAATTCTCTTTGGACCGTCGAAGGGCCACGCCTTGCCAGGGATGACATATACAGCGATCGCTCCCGGCCCTTGTGGCCGGGACCTTGCTCGTCATCGCTCGACGTTACGTCCGAACACGTCTTTGCCTTTCCGGACCCACGAGAAAGGTCCCGGCCGCAAGGGCCGGGAGCTGGTCTGCTTCTGCGCAACACAGCCCCGCGCCTTGCAATCCGGCCGTCCCCGGACTACCCGCCGCGCGTTCGCTTGCGCGCGCAACCTCGCGCGCATCACTCCAACGAGAACACCCGCCATGATACGCACCGCCCTGTCGGATTTCGCCGACCGCATCAACATACCCGCACGCCGCCGCACGGGGCCGATGACGTTCACGCCCAACCGCATCAAGATCGAGGTGCTGGCAGGCCTGACGGTCGCGCTGGCGCTGGTGCCCGAAGCCGTGGCCTTCGCGCTGGTCGCCGGTGTGGAGCCGCTGGTCGGGCTGTATGCGGCCTTCATCGTGGGGCTGATCACGGCGGTGTTTGGCGGGCGGCCCGGCATGATTTCGGGCGCGACCGGCGCGCTGGCCGTGGTCATGGTCAGCCTGGTGGCAAGCCACGGCGTGGAATACCTGTTCGCGACCGTGGTGCTGATGGGCGTGCTGCAGATCGCGGCGGGCGTGTTCCGGCTGGGCAAGTTCATCCGGCTGGTGCCGCACCCCGTCATGCTGGGTTTCGTCAACGGCCTCGCCATCGTCATCGGCATGGCGCAGCTGTCGCAGTTCCAGACCGCGCCGCCGCCGCCGACCGATCATCCCGGCCCGTTCCACATCCTCAACGGCACATGGATGGAGGGCTCGCAGCTCATCCTCATGCTGGGGCTGGTCGCGCTGACCATGTTCCTGATCTGGGTCACGCCAAAGATCACCAAGGCCGTCCCCGCCCCGCTGGCGGGCATCGGCATCGTGGCGGCGCTGGTCATCGGCTTCGGCATCGATGTGCGCACGGTGGGTGACATGAGCTCCATCGCGGGCGGCCTGCCGCCCTTTCATGTGCCGGAAGTCCCGCTCAACTTCGAGACGCTGGAGATCATCGTGCCCTATGCCGTGATCCTCGCGGCCATCGGCCTGATCGAGAGCCTGCTGACGCTCAACCTCGTCGGCGAGATCGTGGAAGAACGCGGCGGCGCCTCGCAGGAATGCGTGGCCCAGGGCGTGGCCAATACGGTCACGGGTTTCTTCGGCGGCATGGGCGGTTGCGCCATGATCGGGCAGTCCATGATCAACATCAAGTCGGGCGCGCGCACGCGGCTGTCGGGCATCACGGCAGCGCTGTTCCTGCTGGCATTCATCCTGTTCGGCTCTGGCCTGATCGAGCGCATCCCGCTGGCCGCGCTGGTCGGCGTGATGTTCATGGTCGTGATCGGCACATTCGCGTGGGAGTCGATCAAGATCATGGCCCGCGTGCCCAGGATCGATGCCTTCGTCATCGTGCTCGTCACCGTGGTCACGGTCTGGCACGACCTGGCCGTAGCCGTCGTCGTCGGCGTCATCGTGAGTGCGCTTGCCTATTCGTGGAACGCCTCGCGCCGCATCGATGCGAGGACGGAAACGATCGGCGACACCAAGGTCTACCGCCTGACCGGTCCCCTCTTCTTCGGCAGCGCGGAAGGCTTTGCCGAGCTGTTCGACATCAAGGGCGATCCGCAGAATGTCATCGTCGATTTCGACGACAGCCGCGTGGTGGACCAGTCCGCACTGCAAGCCATCGAGGCGCTGGCGGCGAAATACATGGCGGCGGGCAAGACGCTGCAGCTGCGCCACCTCACCCGCGACTGCCACGACCTGCTCTCCACGGCCGGACAGCTCATGGTCGATAGCGACGACGATCCGGAATACGGGCTGGCCGTGGATTACGGCGTCCGGCTGGGGCGGCTCGGTTCTGGCCACTGACCGGCTTTCGCGCTAGGCGGAGGCTCCACAGCAGGAGTCTCCGAAATGTGCGATGAATATACCGAAGCCGACAACCAAGCCGTCTATGCCCGCGAGCTAACGCGCCGGCGCTTCAGCCTCGTGGCGGGCGGCGCGGCCGTCGGTTCGGCCTTTGCGGGATGCGCGCCCGGCGAGACTCTGGCAAGCGAGCGCGGCGGATCGGTGTCCGAGTCCGACGTCACCATCGCCACGCCGGACGGCGAGGCGGACGCCTTCTTCGCCCACCCGGACGGCCGCGCCACGGCCGCCGTGCTGATCTGGCCCGACATTCTCGGCCTGCGCCCGGCTTTCAAGATGATGGCCAAGCGGCTGGCGGGCGACGGCTATGCGGCGCTGGTCGTGAACCCATACTACCGGCAGGCACAGGCCCCGCTGGTCGAAGTCGGCGACAGCTTTTCGGACCCCGATGTGCGCGCCAAGATCATTCCCTATGCACGCGCGCTGAACCAGGACACCAACCGCACGGATGCCCGCGCCTTCATCGACTGGCTGGACGAACAGCCGGCCGTGGACACGTCGCGCGGCGTCGGCACGATGGGCTATTGCATGGGCGGGCCGATGACATTCGTCACCGCCCACGAACGCGCGGACCGGGTGCGCGCGGGCGGCAGCTATCACGGCGGCGGCCTCGTCACCGGCGCGCCCACCAGCCCGCACCGGCTGGTCGGTGCGATGCGGGCCGACTTCCTCGTCGCCATTGCGGAAAACGACCACGAGAAAGCCCCGCAGGTCGAGGGCGTGCTGCGCGAGACTTTCGCGAAAACGGACAACACGGCCGAGATCGAAGTCTATGCCGGCACCAAGCACGGCTGGTGCCCGCCCGACAGCCGCGTCTATGACGAAGCCCAAGCCGACAAGGCATGGGCGCGGACGCTCGCGCTGTTCGAGACGGCGCTGGCTTAGAGCCCGTCCACGGCCTCCACGAAGCGCTCCACCTCCGCTTCCGTGTTGAAGGCATGGAGGCTCGCGCGGATGAGGTCGGGCAGGCCGCGCTCTTCTGCGTCCAGCAGAGCCCAGTCGCGCGGCACGACCGACACGTTGATGTCCTGGGCGCGCAGGGCCGCCTTGGCCTCGCCCACATCGACGCCCGCCTTGGACAGCGTCACGATGGCGGAGCGCTGCTCGCCCGGATCGTGGACCTCCACGCCGCGCAGGCCTTCGAGCTGGTCGCGCAGATTTGCCGCCAGCGGCTGCACCCGCGCCGCGATGTTCTCCAACCCGGTGTCCATCGCGTAGCGGGCGGCGCGGCCCAGCGCGATCTGGCCCGCCACATTGCGCTCCCACGCTTCGAACCGGCGCGCGCCGGGCGCGAGGCGGTAGCGGTCCTGGCCCAGCCATTCGGCGCTTTCCAGGTCCACGACATGCGGCTCGATGCGCTCGGCCAGTTCGCGGCGCATGTAGAGAAAGCCCGTCCCGCGCGGTCCCCTCAGGAACTTGCGCCCCGTCCCCGTCAGTGCGTCGCAGCCAATCGCGCGCACATCGAGCGGCATCTGCCCCGCCGACTGGCAGGCATCGAGCAGGTAGAGCAGATCGTGCTCGCGCGCGAAACGGCCCACGGCCTCGGCGGGCTGGATCAGGCCGGACTGGCTCGGGCAATGGGTCAGCAGGACCAGCTTGGTGCGCTCCCGGACCAGCCCCGGCATGGCGGAAACATCGATCTGACCATGTTCGTCAGACGGCACGAAGTCGATGCCGAGCCCACGCCGTCGCGCCGTTTGCAGCAGCGCCAGATAGTTGCTCGAATAGGTCGAGCGGTGCACCATGACCCGGTCGCCCGGCACCAGCGGCAGCGAATAGAAAGCCGCGTCCCACGCCTTGGTCGCGCTCTCCATGAAGGCGATCTCTTCCGCCTCCGCGTTCAAAAGCTCGGCAAAGGCGGTGTAGAATCCGAACATCGCTTCCGCCGCATCCGCCTGCGCCTCATAGCCGCCCACGGCCTGCTCCCGCGCCAGATGCTCCACCATCGCTGCATAGACCGGCGCCGGCATGAGCGACGCGCCCGCATTGTTGAAATGCAGGAGATCTTCGCATGCAGGCGTGTCGGCGCGCAGGGTGGTGACGTCGATCATGGTTCATGCTCCGTCTTGGCGAGCGTGGTGCGCATGAATTCATCCAGCGCGGTTTCATGGGTCAGGTCATCGTCGGTGTAGAACAGCCACGAAACCCCAATGCCGACCCACCATGGCAGGCCCAGCGTGAGCAGGCTGCCGAAGAACATGATCAGAATGGCCGCATAGGCCGACTCCACGAATGTCCAGATCATGGAGCCCGCGCCGTCCCATGTCGCGGGTTCCAGCAGAGCGAACACAAAGGTCGACAGGCCCAGCGCGACGAAACTGAAGAAGACGACGCACAGGCCGGCAAGGGTCATGTCCGCACGGCTCCGAGGCGCGGATGGGAAGACCCATGCCGCAATGGCTGCCGGAATGAAGCCCACGAGCCAGCCCCAGGACACGCCGCTCCACACGCCGAAAGCCAGAGCGAACGCGCTGGAACACACATAGGCGGCTGCCGCGTAGGTCCATCGGTTCTGGACGCGGACGGGCAGGCGCAGGGACAGGCGCAGCCTCATGCCGCGTCATCCACGAACAGCGCGGACAGGGCCATCGCGACCAGATAGGGTATGCCCAGCGTCATGGTCGAGCCGAATACCGCCGTCAGGACGACGGCGAAGGGTAGCTGTATCAGTTCCCGGCGAGCCACCTCTGCACCCTGCGCTGCAACCACTTCCCAGAGCGAGCCCGCAAAACCGGCCAACGCCAGGGCGAGCAGCACGGACAACACCCCCGCCGTGACCATGCGCTCCAGGGAACGTGCCCCCCACGGCCAGCAAAGCGCAGCCGCCGGGGCCGCAATCGACCCCAACAGCGCGAAGAATGCCAGGCCCGAGACATCCGCCTCACCGGGGAAAACTTGATAAGTCGTCAACGCAAATACCGCGCCGGAGATACCCGACACGGCCGCATAGCCCCAGCGGGTCTGGAGGCGGACGGGCAGGCGCAGCGTCACGTTTCTGCCCGGCCTTCGCAGGCATGTGGGACGGCGCGAAAGGCGGCTCTGCCCACTATCCTCATCGGATCAGCTCAATGGGAAGGGAAAGTGTCTTGCTCAAGGGCAGCCATGCCTTGTCCGCCGTCACGACAATGGCATCGTCAAACAGTGCCTGTGCCACGCAGACGCGGTCGCCGATGGAGAGTCCGTGGTCTCTGGTATATGGAATCAACTCCCCGGCGATTTCGGCGACATCTTTGCGGAAGTCGACGACTGGCAGGGGAAAATTCGATTTCAAGGCCTCGATCCTGTGTGCGGTAGCGTCCTCGCGAGCCAGCCGCGCGATGACTTCGGAATAATTCACGACACTCATCGCGCCGCCTTCGATATAGGATTCGAATTGGTCTCCGCCCGGCTCGTCGAAAAGATAGGCGAGCATGACGGAGCTATCGATCATGTAGCCCGGCATTGGTGTCTAGCCTGCCATCTCGGCCCTTGCGGCCTCGCGTCGGCTTTCGATCAATTCTTCGACCGCGGAGCGCCCCTCGCTTTTCAGTCTCGCCGCGTCGTCGGCGAAGAGCGACTTCAGACGGCGTGCCTTTTGCAGCGGTGTTTCTATAACCGCCTGACCGCCCTTGACCGTCAGCGTGACGGTCTGCGCGCCCTGCCCCAAGCCGATCGCGTCGCGAACAGCCTTGGGCAACAGGATGCGACCATTGTCGCTGACTTTGAGCTGGACTTCCATGCGTTCAAAATGACAGAAATCGCATTTCTGTCAATCTTTCGAATTCTGGCTAGCCGGTCGGCTAATCCCGTCGCAAGCACACCGCCGTCGCCTCGCCGCCGCCGATGCAGAGCGAAGCGACGCCGGTCTTGGCGTCGCGGCGTTCCATTTCGCCGATGAGGGTGGCCATGATGCGCGCACCACTCGCGCCGATGGGGTGGCCGAGCACGCATCCGCCGCCGTTGACGTTGACCTTGTCGTGGTCGAGGCCGAGTTCCTGCATGGCGATCATGGGGACCACGGCGAAGGCCTCGTTGATCTCCCACAGCTCGACATCGTCCGCCTCCCAGCCCGCCTTGTCGAGCGCCTTGCGCATGGCGTGGACGGGGGCGGTGGTGAACTTGGCGGGCTCGTGGGCGTGGGCGGCGTGGGAGACGATCTCGGCGAGCACGGGATGGCCGCCCGCTTCCGCCTGGCTGCGGCGCATCAAGACCATGGCGGCGGCCCCATCATTGAT
>JAHDEU010000140.1 GCA_020628635.1 Hellea sp.
GCTTTGTAGAGCAGGTCTCCCGCATAGTCCCCGGTGAACGGCCGGCCCGTGCGGTTAGCCCCGTTCACGCCGGGTGCGAGGCCAACGATGAGCAGCTCGGCATCCGCATCGCCAAAGGTTTCGACGGGTCCGTTGAAGTGGCCGGGGAGGGTGTCGCGGCACTCCTCCAGGAACGAGAACAGCCTCGGGCAGCGCTGGCAGTAGTAGGGTGGAGAGGCATCAGCATTACTCATAGCCAAAGTCCTCGCTCTCGCGCGGACGTCGCGGCTCCGGCGCGCTCTTCGGGCGTCCGACCTCGCGCTCCAGATCGTCTATGTCGATGAAGTGATCCGCCTGCCTGCGCAGCTCGTCGGCCAACATGGGCGGGCTGATCTCCATGCTGCTGACGACGGTCACGCGCACGCCGCGCTTCTGCACGGCCTCCAGCAAGGCGCGGAAGTCCCCGTCGCCGGAGAACAGCACCATGTGATCGACATGCGGGGCGAGCTCGACCATGGCGAGGGCGATCTCGATGTCCATATTGCCCTTGGTGCGCGTGCGGCCGTCGCGGTCTGTGTGGGTCTTGGCGGGCTTGGTGACGACGTGGAAGCCGTTATAGTCGAGCCAGTCCAGCAACGGCTTGAGCGGAGAGAAGTCGTCGCTCTCGCGCACCGCCGTATAGTAATAGGCTTTGACCAGCCGCCCCTTGGCCGCAAAGAACGCCAGCAAGCGCTTGTAATCGATATCGAAATCCAGCGCCTTGACGGTGGAGTAGAAATTCGCGCCATCGATGAATATGGCGAAGCGCTCGTCGGGATAGAATGTCATAAGAGCCTGTGGCGGAAGAATACCGGAATATGCGACCCGCGCTTATCGCTTTCGGAGCGAACTTGGCAAACCCGCGCGAGATGCTGCTGCGTGCGGTGGAGGCGCTGGCGGAGAAGGGGGTCGTGATCGAAACCGTCAGCCCACTCTACAGCAGCCCCGCCTGGCCCCCGGGGAGCGATGCGCCGGATTATCTGAACGCGGTGATGCTCGCGCAAAGCGCCGCTAGACCATCGGAGTTGATGAGTTTGCTGCTGCGTGTTGAAGAGACGCTGGGCCGAGTGAGGGCAGCCGCCAATGCACCGCGGCCGATCGACCTCGACCTGATCGACTTTGATGGCTGCGAGAGCGACGACCCACACGTCACGCTCCCGCATCCACGCATGGCCGACCGGGCCTTCGTCTTGCTGCCGTTGAAAGACGTCGCGCCGGAGTGGCGGCACCCGGACGGGCGGGGTATCGAAGCGCTGATCGCGGCGGTCAACTGCAGCGAAACCGTGCGTTTGGGGAGCCGATGAGACCGAACTACACCCTCCCGCGCCTCCACCTGCCGCAGACGCTCGACGGCGAGATCGTGCTGTCCAAAGAGCACGCGCACTATCTCGGCACGGTTCTGCGCAAGGGCGTGGGTGACGAGGTGCGGCTGTTCAACGACGAGGACGGGGAATGGGCGGCGGTTGTCGTCAGCGCTGCGAAGCGAGCGATGACAGTGCGCGTGGATCTACAGCTGCGCGCGCCTCACATCGTGCCGGACATCCGCCTGCTCTTCGCGCCGATCCGAAAGCACCGCACGGCGACGATCCTGGAGAAGGCGACCGAGCTCGGTGTGCGCACGCTGCAGCCCGTCCTGACCGCTCGGACGCAATTCCCGAAGCTCAACCTGGAGCGGGCCCGGGCGCAGATCATCGAGGCGGCGGAGCAGACGGAGCGTCTGGACCTGCCGGAGCTCTGCGAACCGAAGCCGCTCTTCGATGCTGTCCGCGGGCGCACTCTCATCTTCGCTGATGAGTCGGGGGACGGACGGGATGTCATTGGGGCCGACCTGGAAATGCCGCTCGATCTGCTGATCGGCCCAGAGGGTGGCTTTTCGCCGGAGGAGCGGGAACAGCTCCTCGACATGCCGAGCGTTATCCCCGTCTCTCTCGGTCCGCGCATCCTGCGCGCGGACACGGCGGCCATCAGCCTGCTCACGCTCGTGCAGGCGAGTTGCGGCGATTGGCGGCATATCTGAATGGTGATGGGTGCAGCCATGCAGCTATGCAGGGCGCGCGCCGTGTGTATGACGGACGCATGAGCGACATTTTCGACATGGTCATAGTGGGCGCCGGACTGTCCGGCATCGGCGCGGCCTGTCGCTATGTGACCGAGTTTCCCGAGGGCAAGTTGGCGGTGCTGGAGGCGCGCGACGCTATCGGGGGAACGTGGGATCTGTTCCGCTATCCGGGCATTCGCTCTGATTCCGACATGCTGACGTTGGGTTATGATTTTCGTCCGTGGCCGGGGACCAAAACGCTCGCGGACGGCCCGGCCATCCGCGACTATGTGCGCGATACGGCCGCCGAATACGGCATCGACCGCCGTGTGCAGTTCCACAGCCGCGTCGGGCGCATCGACTTCGACACATCGCGCGACGTCTGGACCATGACCATCACGGATGAGCGCGATGGCAGCACGCGCACGATCGAGACGCGCTTCATCCTCTCCTGCGCAGGTTATTACCGCTACGACAAGGGACACGATCCGCATTTCGAAGGGCGCGAGGACTTTGCCGGACCGATCGTTCACCCGCAGCTCTGGCCTGAAGACCTGGACTACTCTGGGAAGCGCGTGGCTGTCATCGGTTCGGGTGCCACGGCCGTGACGCTGGTGCCGGAGCTCGCCAAGACCGCGGCCCATGTCGTGCAGGTCCAGCGCACGCCGAGCTATGTCGCAAGCATTCCGAGCCAGGATCGGGTGCTGAAGCTGACATCCAAGCTCATGTCGCCGGACCGGAGCTATCGCTTCAACCGGTGGAAGAACATCAAGATGTCGGCCTTCCAGTACCATTCGGCGCAAAAGCGGCCCGAGAAGGTCAAGAAGTTCCTGCGCAAGCAGATCGTGAAGGCCCTGGGCCGGGACTATCCGGTCGATGTCCATTTCAACCCGCCCTACAATCCATGGGACCAGCGTCTCTGCGCCGTGCCCGACGGCGACTTCTTCGAAGCCATCAAGGCCGGCAAGGCCTCCATGGTCACGGGCCACATCGAACGGTTCGAGGCGGATGGCATTCGTATGAAAGACGGCTCGCTCGTCGAGGCGGACATCATCGTCACGGCGACCGGGTTGGAGATCAAATTCGGCGGAGGGGCGCAGATCCATGTCGATGGGGAGCGCGTCGATCTGGCGGATACGGTCGGCTATAAGGGGCTGATGTTCTCCGGCGTGCCGAATCTCGTCAGCGTGTTCGGCTACACCAATGCGAGCTGGACGCTGCGGGCCGATTTGATGAGCCGCTACGCCGTGCGCATGCTGCGCTATATGGATGAGAACGGCCTGACCCGCGCCGTGCCTGTCGCGCCGGAGGGCATGTCACGCGACCGCTGGCTCGACTTCGATGCCGGCTATCTCGCGCGCGCCGAAGACCAGATGCCAAAGCAGGGCGACCGCATGCCGTGGCGCAATGTCCAGAACTACAAGCATGATCAGAAGATCCTGATCGAGGACCCCGTGCCGGGCGAGGGGCTGGAATTCAGCACATTGTCCGAGCGCGCAAAGCTGGCGGAGGCGGCGGAATGAAGAGCTACAAGGACAAGGTCTGCGTCATCACAGGCGCGGCGAGCGGCATGGGCCGCGCCATGGCGGTCAACCTCGCGGGACAGGGCGCGCGATTGGCGCTGTCCGACATCAACGAGGAAGGCCTGGCCGAAACCATGGCGATGATCGGGCCGTCGAACATGCACATGTCAGACCGGCTCGATATGGCCGACGCGGACGCCATCGCAGCCTATGCGCCCAAGGTCGAGGCGCAGCTGGGCCCGGCGGATTTCGTGTTCAACAATGCTGGCTTCGCGCGGGTCGGCGACTTCCGCCACACAACGGCAGAGCAGTATGAATCCGTGATGGACGTGAACTTCTACGGCGTCGTGCGCATGTCCAAGGCATTTCTCGAACAGCTGATCAGCACCAAGGGCGGGTTGGTCAATATCAGTTCGATCTTCGGCATCGTCGGTTGGCCGGGACAGGCGCATTACTGCGCGTCGAAATTCGGCGTGCGGGGCTTCTCCGAAGTGCTGTCCATGGAGATGGAAGAGCATGGCGTGTCCGTCTCGTGTGTCCATCCGGGCGGGGTGAAGACCAATGTCGCGCGCAATGCTCCGGTAGACTACGTCGCGGACCCATCGGTGACCAAGGAACAGATGGACAAGAATTTCGACGACAATGCTCCGACCACGCCCGAGCGCGCGGCCGAGATCATCCTTGCGGGCGCGGCGCGGGGCGACAAGCGCATCATGGTCGGGCCGGACGCGAAGTTCATGCAGCTCTGGAGCCGCATCTTCCCCGTGCGCTACCGCAGCTTCGTCAAGAAGCGCGCGCAAGGATTGTTGAGCTCGTAAATCTCTTTTGTGTGACTTGCCGACTCCCTGCGCCGCGCCTAACCCGCGCCCATGAGCGGTCTGTCAGCCCCCAACGCCACGCCTGTCACGGGAAAGGCCGACCTCGTTGAACGGCTGGCCTCGGGATGCAAACCCAAGGACCAGTGGCGCATCGGCACGGAGCACGAAAAGATCGGCTTCGCCAAGGCCGACTATTCCCCGCTGCCCTATGACGGCCCGACCTCGATTCATGCCATGCTGTCCGGATTGCAGCGCTTTGGCTGGGCGCCCGTCGAGGAGGCAGGCAAGCTGATCGCGCTGAAACGCGACGGGGCGAGCGTATCGCTCGAGCCAGGAGGCCAGTTCGAGCTTTCCGGCGCGCCGCTGGAGCACATTCACCAGACTTGCGCTGAAGTTTCGCGTCACCTGAACGAGGTCAAGGAAGTCGCCGACGAGATCGGGGCAGGGTTCCTGTCGCTCGGTTTCCGTCCCGTGACGCGGCTCGAAGACGTGCCCGTCATGCCCAAGGGCCGCTACAAGATCATGCGCGACTACATGCAGAAAGTCGGCACGCATGGCCGCGAGATGATGTTCCGCACCTGCACCGTGCAGACCAATCTCGATTTCGGGTCTGAATCCGACATGGTCCGCAAGCTGCGCGTCAGCCTTGCCCTGCAACCCGTGGGAACGGCGCTGTTTGCCAATTCCCCGTTCAAGGAGGGCAAGCTCAATGGCTACAAGTCCTACCGCTCGCGCATCTGGCTCGACACGGATGCGGACCGCACGGGCATGCTGCCCTGGGTGTTCGAGGACGGCATGGGGTTCGAACGCTATGTGGACTATGCGCTAGATGTGCCGATGTATTTCGTCCACCGCGACGGCCGCTATCTGGACGCGTCAGGCAAGAGCTTCCGCGACTTCATGGACGGTAAGCTCGACGTCGTGCCCGGCGAGACGCCAACGATTAGCGACTGGGACGATCATCTCTCGACCATCTTCCCGGAAGTGCGGTTGAAGCAGTTCCTGGAAATGCGCGGATCGGACACGGTCGGTTGGGACGGGCTCTGCGCGTTCCCGGCCTTCTGGGTCGGGCTGCTCTATGACGACGAAGCACTCACGGTGTGCGAAGATATCATCAAGGACTGGACGGCGGAGCAGCGCCAGCAATTGCGCGAGGATGTTCCAGCGCAAGGACTTCAGGCCGAGATCGCGGGGCGCAGTCTGCTCGACATTGCGGCTCAGTGTCTTGACGTCGCACGCGCCACGCTGAACGGCCGCGCTCGCATGAATGGCTATGGCGAGAACGAGACCGTCTTCCTGCAACATCTCGATTCGATGGTGCGAGCGGGGCAGTCCAATGCCGACCGCCTGATCGATCTGTTCAATGGCGAGTGGGGCGGAGACATTGACCAGTGTTACCGCGAATGCATCTATTAGCAGGATCGGTGCTCCGCGTTACGTCATGCGGATTGCAACAGTTCTAACGGCGCATCCCTGCATAAATGAATGATAGTGCAGGCGCAGCGGAGTTGCGGTTGAGCAAGCCTTGACGCGGAGGCGGCGACCACCACCAAGCCTCTGTTTTCACTTGTTTCTGCGTCTCAGCATTTCCGCGACAGCATTCATTCGTGTCTGGTCTGCATCCAATTCCATGCACCTACGCATATTTGCATAGCGGCGTCGGCAACACTTCATAGCTCTGTCCGTCTAACGCGGTCTCCACCGGCATCCCCCTTCGCCGAACCACAAACTGGAGACCCCATGTCCATCCGTATCGCATCCATCGCCGCCATCGCCGTTCTGGCCGTCACGCCGCAGATCGCATCCGCCAACTCCTCCGTCACCGAAGCGCTGTC
>JAHDEU010000141.1:0-1611 GCA_020628635.1 Hellea sp.
AACCCGCGCATTCTCCCAGATAGGCGGCGCTGATGCCTTCGGCATTGGCGGCGCATTCATTGCTGTAGGTCTTACCGTCGCATCCGCAAACCGGAGAGTAGTCCATCGTGCAGACCTCCGGCTTGGGACGGCAGACGCCGGGCGCGTCGGCGGCCCCGCATTGCGCTTCGACCGTGCGGTGGCAGTATTCGCCTTCGCCGCACTCCGGACCGTCGGAGCGCATCATGCCGCCGCATGTTTTGCCCGCCGGTGCCTCGCTGACGGGGAAGCCGGGCGGGGACAGATGCGGTTGGTTCGGCTTGCCCGGCGCGCTGGGCTGGCCCTGCGCGCAGGCCCCGAGACAACCCGCGACGAGCAGCCAGGCTCCGACGAGCCGGCGGAGCCGCGTCATGCCGCGCCGGTCCGCATGTCGGTTTCGATCCGCGCGGCGACTTCGGGGTCGAGCCGTAGCGCCATGGCGAGGCTATCGAGATAGCGCCGCTCCATCGGGTTCATGCCCTCGGCCACCCGCGCCGACACGGCGTAGATCTCCGCCGCCATCTGGTCGGACCTGGCGAGCGCGGCGATGGCCTTGGGGTCGGCGGGCGTGGCGAGCAGGTCTTGCAGCGCGCCCAGTTCGGCGTCGGGATAGGCCTCTATGATCGCCTGCTCGTCCGCATCGATCGTGCCGTCCGCGCGGGCGGCCGCGACCATGGCCTTGAGCAGCACGGTCGCGCGGTCCTCGGCGGGCTGACCCTTTAGCAGGCCGACCGCGTCCTTGAAGTCGGTCGGCATCTCGCCGCGCTGGTGGCCGCGATAGGCGATGGTCCCGAGCGCCGCGAGCCCGCCCAGCGCCGCCAGCTTGCGCGCGCTGCGCGACTTCAGCACCAGCGCCAGCGCGCCCGCCATGCCCGCGAGCTTGGCCTGGTGGCGGACATTGGCGCGGGTCTCGGCATTGTCGTCCATGCCGAATGTGTCGATCAGGAAGTCCTCGCCGCGCTTGCCGAGCGCGCGGGCCTGTTCCGTCAGCTCCCCCTTGTCGAGCGCACTCTGCCCGCCGCCGAGCAATTCCTGCAGAAAGGCTTGCGGGGAGGGGCGGGCGGGGTCGGACATGGCGGTCTCCGTGAGGCGAATCCCTGACGGCTTAGAGCGGCAAGCGGGCGGGCGCAAACACATCGCATGGCGGGTGGCCGCGCGGCGGGCCTTGTGTGCAGGGGTGAGAGCGGCCATCGCTGCGCCATGACGATACTCCCTTTTCTCGGCGGCACGGCGCTCGGACTCGTGGCCGGCGGCCTGATGGCCGGCACGGCCATCCTCTGGACGCCGGGCGGCGAGCCCTTCGATGCGGAGGAGGCGAGGCGGGTCGCGAGCCGGTATTCCGTCGAGATCATCCGCGACGAATACGGTGTCCCGCACATCATCGGGGAGACGGATGCGGACGCGCATTTCGGCCTCGCCTATGCCCATGCCGAGGACGATTGGGCGACGATCCAGCAGACGCTGGTGGCCTCTCGCGGGCGCGGCTCCGAGTTTTACGGCAAGAGCGAAGGGCCCGCCGACTTCATGTTCGACCAGGGTGACGGAGACGGTGAATGGCGATGACTTCAATCCGCCCGCCCAAGAGCGAGCGAT
>JAHDEU010000141.1:1621-6202 GCA_020628635.1 Hellea sp.
TACGGAAAGAACGAAGGGCCCGCCGATTTCATGTTCGACCTGTTCCGGGTGACGGAGACGGTGAACGGCGATGACTTCAATCCGCCCGCCCATGTGCGAGCGATTACAGAGGCCTATGCCGACGGGATGAACCTGTTTGCAGCCGAGCACCCCGACCGGATCGCGCCGGGACTGCTGCCGATCACGGAAGCCGACATCCACGCCGGGGTCATGTGGGCGACGCCGTTCTTCTACCGGCTGGACGGCTATCTCGCCCCGCTCTTCGCGGAAGACGGCGCGCCGCAGGTCTCGCCCTGGGACCAGGAGGCGTTTCTCGGCGGGCACAAAGTGATTGGCTCGAATGGTTTTGCGGTCGCGCCGTCCCGCAGCGCGGATGGCCACACACGACTCATCGTCAACTCCCACCAGCCCATGACGGGCCGCTATGCGTGGTATGAGGCGCATCTGATCAGCGGCGAGGGGCTCAACATCTTCGGCGGGACCTTTC
Source organism: Hellea sp. (assembly GCA_020628635.1). Lineage (GTDB taxonomy): Bacteria > Pseudomonadota > Alphaproteobacteria > Caulobacterales > Maricaulaceae > Litorimonas. The sequence continues at coordinate 2,109 of JAHDEU010000141.1, forward strand.
CCGGCACGCCCGTCATTCCGCAGGGCATCACGCCGACCACTGCCTGGACCCATACGGTCAACCGGCCGGACCTTGTCGACATCTACAAGCTGGAGGTCGATGATGAAGACGATCCGCAAGCGTATCGCCTCGACGGCGAGTGGCGGGCGTTCGAGCGGGGCGAGGCCGACTTCCGCGTAAAGCTGTTCGGCCCGTTCAGCCTGCCCGTAAAACGCGACGCCCTCTGGAGCGCGCACGGCCCGGTCATCAGCTCGCCCAACGGCCACTTCGCGGTCAAGTTCGCCGGGCTGACCGAGACCCGCGCGGTCGAGCAGTGGCTCGCCATGGGCAAGGCGCGCGACATGGCCGAATGGCGCGACGCGCTAGACATCAACGGCGTGCTGTCCTTCAACATCGTTTACGGCGACGCGGACGGCAATATCGGCCACGTCTATAACGGCCGCATGCCGGACCGGATCGAGGGGCCGGACTGGCAGGACATATTGCCCGGCGACGACTCGCGGCTGATCTGGGACGGCTACCGCAAGCCGACGGAGCTGCCTCAGATCTGGAACCCGGAATGCGGCTGGGTCTTCTCCGCCAACGCGACGCCGTTCGCGATCACCGACCCGGAATGTGACCTGAAGCGCGCGGACTTCTCTCCGACGTTCGGCATCGAGGACCGCATGACCAACCGGGCGCGGCGCGCGGTCAAGATCATCTCGCCGGATGACAGCATCACCCGCGACGAACTGCTGAGCTACCGCTCCGACACGCGCTATGATCCGGAGCACCAGCTGATGCAGCTGGTCGTGGAGCTAGTCACCACGCCCAGTGACGATCCGCTCATTGAGCAGGCCCAGGAGGTGCTTCGAAACTGGGACGGCGACACGAAACAGGACAATCGCGGCGCGGCACTCGCCGTGATGACGGGCGTGATGAGCAAGGGCGGCGAGTATGACGAGGAGCTATCCGAGCCGATGGAGGCGCTGCGCTTTGCCTCCGAGACGTTGATGGAACGCTTCGGGCGGTTGGACCCGGAGTGGGGCGAGGTGAACCGCATCGTGCGCGGCGACGTCTCCATGCCGCTGGACGGCGCGCCGGACGTGCTGCGCGCGATCTATGGCGACCCGCGCGATGTGGCGAGCGACGGCGTGATGAACGCGCTGGCTGGCGATACGCATATCATGGTCGCGGATTGGGATGAGCAGGGCCGCCTGCGCGCGCAGAGCGTGATGCAGTATGGCGCGAGCCAGGACCCGGCCTCGCCGCACTACAACGACCAGGTCGAGCTGTTTGCGACGGGGCAGTTCCGCGAGCTCGCCATGACGGAGGAGGAGGTAAGGGCGGCTGCGGTGAAGACGTATCGGCCGGGGCGGGACGACTAGCGCCGGGGTTTCCCCCGTGGCCCGCGCGAACTCCCGTAACTCCCGCTTCCGCCCTGCGGCCTGTTCGGATTCAGATCCGGCCGCCCTCGCTTCTTCTTCGGCTTGAAGGCGCGTTCGCCGGCGGGCTTGTCGTCCCGGCGTTCCGGCTTGCGCGGTGCGCTCCGCTCGGGCCGTTCCTTGCTCTCCCCGCGCAGATAGTCGCGGCGCAGGCGCTGTCCCAGCCGGATGAGGAGTTCGTAGTCGATGGTCCCGGCATCACGCGCATGCGCCTGTAGCTGGTCGCCGAGGAACACGGCCACGCCCCCGACCTGCACGGGCATGACGACCTCGCTGACATCGAGAATGGTCAGGTCCATGGAGATGCGCCCGACGATGGGCACCTCCTGATCGTGGATGATGGCGTGTCCCGTGTTGGACAGCGCGACCGGCAGGCCATCCGCATAGCCCGCGCCCACCACGGCGATGTTCATGTCGCGCTGGGCGATGTGGGTGGAGTTGTAGCCGAGGCTCTCCCCGGCCGCGACGCTGCGCAGCTGCAGGATCGGGGCGAGCAGGCGCACGACGGGCTTTGTGGACTCCTGCGCCGGGATTGTCGTCGCCTGGCCTCCGTAGAGGCCGATGCCCGGACGGACGAGGCCGAAGTGGTAGTCCTTGCCCAGATATATGCCCGCGGTGTTGGCAAGGCTCATCGGGGTTGGTGGAAGTTTCGCGGCCAAGCGCTTGAAACGCTTGAGCTGTTCCGCATTGAGCGGGTTGTCCGCATCCGGCGCGCAGGCGAGGTGGCTCATCACCCATTCGGGGTTGAGATCGCGCCAGAGCTGCTTGTCGGCGGCCAGCATCTCCACATCGGCCGCGCTCATCCCCAGTCGGTTCATGCCGGTGTCGATGTGGATGGCCGTATAGGGCGGGTCGTTCACTTCGCGGCAGACGCCAGCCCAGTAGCGCGCCTGGCCGATGGAGTTGATGACGGGCTTGAGCTTGGCGCCCAGCAGCACGCCGCGGTCGCGCGGTGCCGGGCCATTGAGCACATAGATCGCGCCGTTCGGCCCGATGGCGTCGCGCAGGATCTTGCCCTCGCCGGAGGTCGCCACGAAGAAGATGCGGCACCCCGCTCCGTAGAGCGCGCGCCCGACGGATTCCGCGCCGAGGCCGTAGGCATCCGCCTTGACCGACGCCCCCACCTTGGCGCGCGGGGCGAGCGCCTTGAGGGCATTGTAATTCTCCGCCAGCTGGACGAGGTCGATCCGCAGGGTCGGCCGGGTAGAGTAGGACAAGGGTTGCAGCTCGGTCTCGGACATGGGCTGGCGGGTAGGGCGCGCACCCAATGATAGCAAGTCAGTGATGTATGGCGGCCCACCGCGAAGGTCGTTTGCGACATTCTGCCCCATCCGCTAGTCCGGCGGTGGCCCGCTCCCTTGGCATGACTCGGGACGGGCCGGGGAGAGAGAGCATGAAGACAACCATCACGGATGTCGCGCGCGAGGCCGGCGTGTCGATGAAGACCGTCAGCCGCGTGCTGAACAACGAGCCCAATGTGGCCGAAGCCACGCGCGAACGGGTCAAGGAAGCTGCCCGCTCGCTCCAATACTCGCCCAATCTGGCCGCGAGAGGGCTGGCCAGTTCTCGCTCCTACCTGCTGGCGCTGATCTACGACAATCCGAGCCCAAGCTATGTCACCAACCTGCAGGGCGGGGCGATCGAGGCCTGCCGCAAGAGCGGCTACCACCTGATCATCGAGCCGATGACGGCGGAGCAGCTGCGCTCGCCCGAGGCCGAGACCATGCTGTCGCGGCTCAATGTGGACGGCGTGATCCTCACCCCGCCGCTCTGTGACGACATCGATCTGCGCACCATGCTGAAGCGGCTCAATATCAGCTATGTCCTGGTCGCGCCCGAAAAGCCGGGCCGCGCGCCGACCGTGATCATCGATGACCGCATGGCCGCGCGGCAGATGACGGATTTCATGCTGGGGCAAGGCCACAAGCGCATCGGCTTCATCTGCGGGCATGCCAGCCACAGCTCCTCCCATCATCGCATGGAAGGCTATCAACAGGCGCTGGAGGCCAAGGGCATCGCCTATGATCCGGAGCTGGTGGCCAAGGGCGACTTCTCCTTCCGCTCGGGCGTGGAGGCGGCGGAACGGCTGCTCGCGGACCCGCAAACGCGCCCCACGGCGATCTTTGCATCCAATGACGACATGGCGGCGGGCGTGGTCAGCGTGGCGGGCCGCATGGGCATCGGCGTGCCGGAACAGCTCTCGGTCTGCGGTTTCGACGACACGCCGCTGGCGCAGATCCTCTGGCCCAAGCTCACGACGGTGGCGCAGCCCATCGGCGAGATGGGGCGCAAGGCGGCGGAGATCCTGATCGACCGCTCGGGCGGTGGAAATCCGGGCGTGCACACGCTGGACTTCGAACTGGTGATCCGGGAGTCGACGCGGGCGCCGGCGGGGTAGGGCGGAGCGTCCTCATGTCATCCCTTCCCCGAGCAGGGGGAGGTGGGCTTTCGACCGTTAGGGAGAAAGGTCGGTGGGGGTGCGCTGGATGTGAGGCTTGACGCAGGCCGAGAGGTCGGAGCACCCCCCACCGTCATCGATCCGCTGGCGCGGCTCGCTGTCCCTTCGCCATCGGTCCGCGTTGCGGCCCTTTGGGCTCCAACCCCCTGCTCGGGGGAGGGATATGGATAGGCGGACGCCCTACCGCCGCATCATCCCGCCTAGCAGCCCGC
>JAHDEU010000142.1 GCA_020628635.1 Hellea sp.
GGCATGTAGATGCGCACGGGATGGCCCAGCGCGCGGCCCAGCGCACAGAAGGCGATGCCCGCATTGCCGGACGTCGCCTCCACGATCATGTCGCCGGGCTTGAGCGCACCGCGTGCGTAGGCGCTGCGCAGCACTTCCAGCGCCATGCGGTCCTTGATGGAGCCGGACAGGTTGAAATATTCCAGCTTGGCATGGACGGTCCGCAGCTCGCCCCGGTCGCGCAGCTGGACCGCGACCATGGGCGTGTTGCCGATCAGCCGGGACAGGGCCTGCAGGCGCGACGGCACGGTCGCCTCCACGGCGTGATGCAATTCGGGAAGTGTGTTGGTGTGGCGCATGGGTGGAGCCTATGTCCCGCGCGCGGAGTATATCATCGCAACGAACTGCATGTTTTCTGGTAAAAGTGATGGGATCATGCGATAGCATAAACCCATGTCCGAACACCTTCACCCCAACGACATAGCCATACTCGAAATCCTGCAGCGCGACGCGACGCAATCGCTCGACGCCATCGCGGCGGAAATCGGCGTTTCGACCAACACATGCTGGCGGCGGGTCAAGCGGTTGGAGGAGGCGGGCGTGCTGCAGCGGCGGGTGGCGCTGGTGGACAATGCCAAGGTCGGCCTGCCGCTGACGGTCTTCGTATCAGTGAGAACGGACGACCACTCCCGCGCATGGGCCGACGCCTTCACCCAGGCCGTGTCGCGCATTCCGCAGATCGTGGAGTTCTACCGGCTGGCGGGCGATGTCGATTACATCATGAAGATGATGGTCGGCAGCGTGGCGGATTACGACCGCGTCTATCAGCGGCTGATCGCGGATATCCGGCTATCCGATGTCTCTGCGAGCTTCGCCATGGAGCAGCTGAAATGGACGACGGAACTGCCCGTGCGCGAGGCGCAGCTCCGCAGCTAGGAGAGCGCTTTCACGACGTCGGCGGCTGCGTCTTCCGTATAGGCGTCCATGAAACCGAAGCCCCAATCGGGACGGTCCACCAACGTGCCGTTGCGCAGATGCTCCATCACGCGCGGCGTGTAGTCATAGAGCATGTCGCCTGGATTGATCACTGTGATCGGGTGGTCGAGCGTTTTGATTCGTTCGGCAAAGCGCGGCGTGTAGTCGAACGCAGCCCTGTGCCCCCACTCATAGGCCTCGCCCGCGCGCATGTTTTCCGCAAAGCTCGCCGCGAGGTCTTCCAGCGACACGCCCGGCCCGCGGTGGTGGACCGACGCCGCCCACATCTTGGAAAAGCGCGTGCCTGCCTCGTCCAGCGGCACGGGCTGGAACTGATCCGCGAAGGCCTTGGTCTCTTCGTCGGTCAGGATCAGCGCGCTGACCAGCACGATGCGGCGCACGTCGCCGGGCCTCTGCCACGCCATCTCGACCGCTACCTTTGCGCCCGTGTGATGGCCAAGCAAGTCGATGGGTTTGTCCAAGCCCAGCGCGTCGATCGCCGCCCAGGCGGAGGCCGCGTAGTTCTCGATGGTGGAGTCCTGTTCCGACGGTGGCAGGTCGCTCTCGCCGTGGCCGGGATTGTCGATCGCCACGACCCGGCGCGAGCGGCCGAGCGCGGGCAGCACCTTGGAAAACTCGCGCGAACTCTTGGGGCTCTGGTGAAGGCAGACCAGAGCGGGCGCGTCCGTGCCGCTCACCGTGTCGCGCAGATGGACCTGGCCGAAGGGGCCGTCGACGAAGCGCCGCCTAATCATCGCGCGCCAGCTCGTGGCCGACATCCTCGCTGCTGGGCTCGTTCGGACGCGACAGCGCCTCGATGTCCTGCTGGTAGATGCGCATGATCCGGGCGAGATATTCCTGCGTCCACCGCCCGCGCGCTTCTGCCTGCTCCGGTGTCGGCTGGAAGTCTTCGATGTCGTCGCGGCTGATGCCCTTCGCCTCGAGCAGGCGCTCCACCGTGTCCAGCCGTTCGCGCATCACGGCCAGTTCCTGCGCCACCGCCATGGTGATCGCCATGACGCGCTCCACGTCAGGATCGTTCAGGAAGAAGGGTCGCTTGCCCTTGGGCTTGGCGCCGGCAAGGGCGAGGGGGTCGATGGGTTTTTTCATATTTGTTCCTTCCTCCCCGGAAAGGGGAGGTGCCGAGCAAAGCGAGGCGGAGGGGTGACCCAAGAGGGTGACGCCGCTCCGCGGCGACTTTCTTGTTTCGTCACCCTTCCGTCACTTCGCTGCGCTTCGTGCCACCTTCCCTTTCCGGGAAGGAAATTTATCAAGCCGCCTTCTGACCGCCGGTGATGTGCCATGCCGCCTTGCGCCCATAGTCCTCGACATCGTCATTCGCGTGCTCCGGGAACAGCTCGGCATCGACCACCGCCGCGACGCCGCCGTGGATCAGCTCCTCTTCTGCAAAGCCCGCCTCGATCATCCACTGGTCCAGATCCAGCTCGTGCAGCTTGGTCCAGAACGGCTCGTTGTTGTAGAAGGCGTCCCAGTCGCGGATCGCCTGCTCGTAGAGCGGCATGTCGGACGAGTATTGCGGCTGCTCGACATGCAGCACGATGCCGCCGGGTGCCAGCACGCGGTGGCTTTCCGCCATGATGCGCGGCATGGCCTTCACGCTGGTCTCGTGCAGGAACATGGTGCTCTGAACCCAATCGAAATAGCCGTCCTCGAACATGGACAGGTCCTCGGCATTGGCCTGCACGAAGCGCACATTGTCCACGCCCATCAGCTTGGCGCGGGCAAGGCCATATCGCAGCACGGGCGCGCCGGTGTCGACGCAGACGACCTCGGCATCCGGGTAGGCCTGCGCGATCGGCAAGACATTCTGGCCCAGCCCGCCGCCGATATCGAGAATGCGTTTCGGCGCGAAGTCGGGGCGGTTCTTTTTCATCCAGGCCACGACCGCATGACCGCCGCCGTCATTAAACCGGCCCAGCCCGCCGCCGGTCGTGACGAAGATGCCGCAATCGTAATTGGCCGCGCCGGTCACGTCGCCGGGCACCAGCTCGTCATGGTAGGAACCGGGCATGCAGTGATGATCGATCCTGGCCAGATAGTTCGGCAGCTCCAGCGTCGGGTCGAGCTGCAGCCGGGGATCGCCTTCGGTCAGTTCGCGCGCACGGCTGTTCATCTCATCGGCCTGGCGAAGCGTCACCCAGCGTCCGGCCTGCTGGCGCAGTTCCATCGTGTTGCGGCGGTGGGCGGACCAGTGCTGGAACAGCGGGTCTTTCGTGAGCGCGCGGCGCACGTCGTGGCGGCTCTTGGGTTCCAGCCCCGGTTCCACGCGAGTCTCATAGGCGGTCTTCACGCCCGGCAGCACGCGCGACGCCAGATGGCGGTTGAGGTGAGCTAGGAAGTTGAACCGCGCCTTTTCGTCATGGCTGGTCTTCGGGAACATGCCGTGTTCGCCGACCAGTCGGTAGTCGGGCGGTCCGTCGTAAGGGGTCGTGTCGGTCGTCGTGCTCATGGTTTGCGCCTAATCTCGATGCGTCTGTCCGGCGTTGATGCGCGTCAACTTGCGGGCCGGGTGCAGGGTGGTAACGCTGTCGCACCCACCCGGAGTTCCCCAAGGAGAACACATGAGCCAGCGCATCCTCGTCCTGTTCAACCTCAAAGACGGCGTCAGCCGCGACGACTACGAGGCTTGGGCCAAGGAAACGGACATTCCCGGCGTGAATGGACTCGGCTCGGTGGACCGGTTTGAAGTGTTCCGCAGCGAAGGGATGCTGTTTTCCGACGATCCCGCGCCTTACGAGTATTTCGAAATCCTCGACATCAACGACATGGACAAGTTCGGCGAGGAAGCGGGCACGGAAAAGATGGCCGCGATCGCCGCGACCTTCCAGGGCGAGATGGCCAAGGACATCGCCTTCATCAATACGAGCCCCGTCAAGTGAAGCGATTAGCAGGCAAGACCGCCGTCATCACCGGCTCGGGCCGCCGCGGCGGGCTGGGCGAAGCCATTGCCAAACGGCTGGCCGAGGACGGCGCGAATATCGTGATCTCCGACATCGGCCAAAGCCGCGACGCCGCCACCGGCGAGGCGCATATCGGCACGAGCGACGAGATGGAGAGCATTGCGAAAGAGCTGCGCGGGCTGGGCGTTTCGGTATCTACGAAGACCTGCGACGTGCGCTCGCTGGACGAGGTAAGGGCACTGGCGGCTCACGCGAAAGCGGAGCATGGCTCTCTCGACATCTGGGTGAACAATGCCGGCATCGGCTACATCATGAAGCCGCTGCTCGACGTCACCGAGGACGACTGGCGCGCCGTCATCGACGTGAACCTGTCCGGCAGTTTCTTCGGCGTGAAGGCGGCGGCCGAAGTCATGGTCCCGCAGGGCACGGGCGGGCGTATCGTCAATGTCGCCAGCCAGGCCGCCAAATCCGGCTTCCCCCACGCGCAGGCCTATACCAGCTCGAAACACGGCCTCGTCGGTCTCGTCCGCTCCGCCGCTACTGAGCTCGGCGAGCACCAGATCACCGTGAACAATGTCTGCCCCAACCACGTCACGACCGGCCTCGGCGCGTGGCAGAATGAATATTTCGCCGAAGTGACCGGAGCAGACAGCGTGGAAGATTATCTCAAGGCCATGGCCGCCCGCATCCCGATGGGTCGTCCCGGTCTGCCCGAAGACACGGCGAATGCGGTGGCATGGCTGTGTTCGGACGAGGCACGGTATATCACGGCAGAAAGCATGAATGTGTCGGGTGGGGAGGAGCCTCACTGATGCTGCGGAAAAGAGAGCATGGTCCCCGGGCTCGTCCCGGGGCCGCTATCGTCTAGCTGTGACCGTCTGGGTTTACATGATGACCAACAAGCCACGCGGCCTATTCTATGTAGGGATCACTAACGACCCGCCTGCGCGCCATGCCGAGCACCTATCCGGCAAGGGCGCGAAGCACGTTCGGCGCTACGGACTGAACCGCGTCGTTTGGTTTCAGGCTCACGCCTGCCGCGACGATGCCTTGGCCGTGGAGGCCCGGATGAAGCGCTGGGCACGCAGCATAAAGATCGACGCTGTGGAAAGAGACAACCCGCAATGGCTCGACCTCTCGCGCGACTGGTTCGCCGAAGCGGCTTCGACGCCGGCTTGGAACTAGACGAGAGCGGCCCCGGGACAAGCCCGGGGACGACAAGGATTTTATGACGGATTTATCGCTCCCCCCCGACCCCGCGCCCGCTGGCTTCACCTGGCCTGGCGGCAAGACCCTCGCCGTTTCCCTCGTCGTCAATGTCGAGGAGGGCGCGGAGCGATCCATCCTGAAGGGCGACAAGGGGCCGGAACCTGTCGATGAGCTTCTCCCGCCGCTCAAGGCGCCGATCCGGGTGCATGGCAATGAGAGTTCCTACCAATACGGCATCAACCGCGGCGCGCCGCGCGTGCTGGAGCGGCTGGAGCGGGCGGGCGTGTCAGCCACCTGGACGATCTGTGCGGAGGCGCTGGAGAAAGCGCCGTGGCTGGGAGAAGCGATTGCGGCGCGGGGGGACGAGCCGGCCAATCACGGTTATCGCTGGCTGTTCACTTTCAACATGAGCGAAGATGAGGAGCGCGCCTTCGTGCAGCGCGGGACGGACAGCATTGCCCGGACCTGCGGGCGCAAACCTGTCGGCTATCTGTCGCGCTATCTGCACCGGAACGAGCTGCGCGCCACGCTGGCCGATCTCGGCTATCTATACCACATGGATGACTACTCAGACGACTTTCCGCGCTGGGAGCAGACCGCGCACGGCCCCATCGTGGTCATGCCCTACGCGGTCGACAGCAACGACATGAAGTTCTGGCTCTCGCCCGCTTTCACGCCCGATATGTGGGTCGACTATGCCTGCCGGACATTCGATGCGTTGCTCAAAGAGTCCCGCACTCACGGCGCGCGCATGATGAGCTTGGGGCTGCATCTTCGCATCATTGGTCGCCCCGGTCGGATTGCAGCGCTCGACGCCGTGCTCGACCACATCACCGGCCACGACGATGTCTGGATCGCCACGCGCGAGGACATCGCGAGTGCCTTCGCCGCCGCCGTTCCCAAGCCCGCGTAACCGTGCTATATTCAAAATGAATACAGGAGACTGATCATGGCAAGCACGAGTTTCTCACTGGGCGAATACTGGACCAACTTCATCGCCGAGCAGGTGGAGAGCGGCCGCTACGAGTCGGCGTCCGCCGTCGTGCGCGATGCCCTGCGGCTGGCCGAGGAGCGTGGGAAACTGGACGCCATGCACTCGGCCCTGGCG
>JAHDEU010000143.1 GCA_020628635.1 Hellea sp.
CGACCCTTCGCTGCGGTTTGTCCCCCGGACAATCCGCTGACGCTCCGACGGCCTGTCCAAGGCCCGATCTCGCGGCAGAGGAGATGGTCACGATGCGCGCGGCTCTTTCGACGTGTCCGCCTCAGATGTCGCTGCGCAAATGCGTGCGACAAGGGGAGGGCGCGTGAGCCAGACGTGCTGCGCGCCCTTCCATGTTGCCCAAGGCCGAGCCTGAAGATCGATCAGTCGCCGCTATTTCGGCTTCCCATCCGCATCGACTTCTACAATCCGCATGCCGAGGCTTTCCAGCTTTTCCATCTGCGTGGCCTTGTCTCCCACGATCACGGCGAACATCTCGTCGATGTCGAGGTGCTTCGCCGCGAGGGCGTCGGCTTCGGCTTCGGTGAAGTTGGACAGGATGCGCTTCTGCTCGTCGATATATCCGGGATCGAGTTCATAGGTGTCGATGCGGCGGAGCAGACCGAGTTTCTGGCCCGGCGTCTCGTATTGCCGGGCTTCGGACTGGCCGATGGCAGCCTTGGTGAAATCGACTTCGGCCTGGGTCGGGCCGCTCTCGTGATAGGCTTCGATCTCCTTGATTATCTCGGACAGCGACGGCGTGGTGACATCGGCGCGCACGGCGGTGGAGGCGCGGTACTGGCCGCGGTCCTTCTGTCCGATGAAGCTGCCGCGCGCACCATAGGTATAGCCCTTGTCTTCGCGCAGGTTCAGGTTGATGCGCGAGTTGAACGCGCCGCCCAGCGGGTAGTTCATCAGCACGGACCGGTAATATTCGCCGGTCGCGTCATAGGGCAGGGCGGGCTTGCCCATGCGGATTTCGCTCTGCGGCGCGTCGGGCTTGTCCACGAAATAGATGGTCCCGGCCTCGAACTCCGGCTGCATGGCGAGCTCCACGGACGGCACGGCATTGCCGCTCCAGTCCGCGATCGGGGCGAGTGCGTCCTCGATTTCGTTCCGGCCGAGATTGGATACGACGAGAATGCTGGACACCTCCGGCGAATAGTGCGCGGCATAGAACGATTTCACGTCATCCAGCGTGATGTTGCTGACGGTTTCCGTCGTGCCGGAATTGGCGTTGGCGAAGGCCTGCTCGGACCCATAGGCGAGGCGGTTGAACAGGTTGGTCGCCGTGACGCCCGCCTGTTTCTTTGACGCCTCGATCCCGGCCAGCTGGACGCGCTTGATGCGGTCGAAATCGGCCTGGTCGAACTTCGGATTGCGCAGCGCATCCACAGCGATTTCAACGGTTTGCGCGAGGTTTCTGGACAGCGAACGCACCGTCATGGAGCTTTCCACATCGCCGGAGCCGCTGGACACATTGCTGCCGAGCTTGGCGAGCGCGTTGGAGCGTTCCTCGGCGGTCATGGTCATGGAGGCTTCGCCGAGCATCTGCGCGGTCAGATCGGCAAGGCCCAGCTTGTCGAGCGGCTCGTGCATCTGGCCCGTGCGCAGGCGCATCTCGATGACGGTGGTCGGGACCTCGCTGTTGACCGTGCCGATGACGGGTATGCCGCCGACCTGGGTGCGGTAGATGTCGGGCGCCTTGATGGAGGGGTTTGCGCCGGCTGCGGGCACGACGGAGCGGTCGAAATCGTCCTCGGGCAGGCTCCACTCCACGGCGGAGGCGACCTGCTTTGGCGGAATCTTGCGCTCATAGCGCTGCCATGTGTCCGGCGCCGCAATGCCGTCCGCCTTTCCCTTGGGCACGATGGACATGATCACGGCTGGCTTGTCCTTGATGTACTGGTTGTAGACGCGCAGCACGTCGTCCTTGGACACATTGCTGTAGCGGTCCACGTCGCGGCTGATGCCGTTTGGCGTGTCGCGGTAGGTCTCGTAAGCGGCGAGCTGGCGAACCTTGCCGGATACGGATTCCAGCCCGTAGATCAGGCCGGACACGATGGAAGCCTTGGTGCGCTCCAGATCGTCATCCTGCACGCCGCGCTCCTCGAATTCGAGCAGGCTGTCGCGGATCACCTTTTCCAGATCGGCAAGGGATTCGGTCGCCGGATTGCCGACGGCGCCGGCGGTGAACTGGCAGTGCAGCTCGCGGCAGCCATGGCCGGCAAAGGTGTTCACGGCGAGACCGGGCTTTTGCAGGTTCTTGTAGAGCAGGGAGGTCTGGCCGCCGCCCATGATATCCTGCAGCACGTCGAGCGGCGCTTCGTCCGGATGATTGGCGGAGACAGTGGGCCATGCCATGTAGATCAGTGGCAGCTGCACGTTGTCTTCGAGGCTGATATACCGATCCGCGTCGAGGCTGACCGGCAGTTTCTGCGGCGCTTCGACTTCGGGACCGCGCGGAATGCTCCCGAAATATTTCTTCACCATTTCCAGAGTTTCCTCACGGTCGATGTCCCCGCCAATCGTCAGCACGGCGTTGTTGGGGCCGTACCAGCGCAGGAAAAAGCGCTTGAGATCGTCCAGATCGGCGCGGTCGAGATCTTCGAGATAGCCAATGGTGGACCAGCTATAGGGATGTCCTTCGGGATACATGGCCTCGCCGACGCGCTCGGACAGCAGGCCATAGGGCTGGTTGTCGACGCGCTGGCCGCGCTCGTTCTTGACCGTCTCGCGCTGGACCTCGAACTTCTCCTGGGTGACGGCGTTGAGGAAATAGCCCATGCGGTCCGCCTCCAGCCACAGCATCCGCTCCAGCTGGTTGGACGGCACCGTCTGGAAATAGTTGGTGCGGTCCGAATTGGTCGTGCCGTTCAGCGTGCCGCCCGATTCCGTGATCAGCTTGAAGTGCTGCTCGTCGGCGACATTCTCCGAGCCCTGGAACATCATGTGCTCGAAGAAGTGCGCGAAGCCGGATTTGCCGATGTCCTCGCGGCCCGAGCCGACATGGTAGGTCACGTCGATATGGGCGATGGGGTCGCTGTCGTCCTCGTGCAGGACGACGGTGAGGCCATTGTCGAGCTCGTATTTTTCGTAGGGGATCGCGACGTCCTCGCCTTCGCCGGTGTAGCGTTCGACCAGCTTGAAGCCTTCGGGGATGTCGATGTCGGCCGTCGCAGCCGGTGCGGCGTCGTCGGTCGTGCCGGTCTCGGCAGACGGTTGACAGGCGGCAATGGCAAAGGCAGCCGTGCCGGCGAGCAGGAACTGGGCGAGTGTGCGTGTCATGGGAGTCCTTTGGGGCGCATATCGTTTAACGGTAAGGCTAGCGGGGTTGCGGCTGGCTGTCCACCGCTCAAGCGGACTGTGTAACATCGCGCAAGCGGGCGGCGATGGCCGCGATGGCGGCATCGAACCGGGCCTGTGAGAAGCGCTCCAGCACCCGGGCGCGGTTGGACGCACCCGTTGCGCAGAACTTCGGCACGTCGCCCATGACGTGATGCAGGGTGCGGCGCAGGCAGACAGGGTCCTGCGCGTTGACGGCGTGTCCCGGCGTCACGGTCAGAGCCATCTGCCCTGTCTTGGATACCAGGCAAGGCAGGCCCGCCGCCATCGCCTCGTGGGCAGCGATGCACAGACCCTCGTTCAGGCTCGGCTGGATATAGCCATGAGCGGTGGCCAGCAGGGCCGGAATGTCCTCGACATGGCCGAGGAGCTGGACACGGTCCGACAGATCGAGTTGGGCGATCAGCGCGTTTAGGCGCTCGTGCTCCGAGCCTTGGCCTGCGATGCGAAGGCGGACATCGTCGCGTTCCGCCACCCAAGCGAACGCCTCAATGAGAGCAGCGTAGTTCTTGTTCGGATGCAGCCGCCCGACGCTGAGCCATTCGAACGGGCCGCCTGCATGGGGTTTGGCCTGCGGCGCGTCGGATCGGGCGACGTAAAGTGGGAGGATTTCGATTTCGCTCTCTGCCACGCCGAGTTCGTTCTGCGTAAATCCCGCGACCGACTCGGAATCAGCGACCCAGAATTGGCTCATCCGCCGTTGCAGACGTAGAAGCCTGCGGTTGGCAGGCTTCAAGAAGGCATTGTGCTGCCAGCTGATGACGGGAATGCGGTTACGTTTGCCGACCCTCTGTCCGAGCAGTGTGGCTTGGGTCAGCGACGTCCAGATCGCGTCCGGCTGCTGTCGCGCCAGCTCCGCCGCCAACCAACGGTAACCCGCGAGGTGCTGGGCCTTGGCGAAGGGTGCGCGGACCGTCGGCACGCCAGCGGCGTCGAGCGCGGGCACGGCGAGATCGTCGCGTTGGGAGAGGGCATAGACCGTCGTCTCAATGCCGTGCGCGCGCAGCCCGGCCACGATGCGCGGGATTGGGTATTGCGCGCCGCCCGCCTCTAGCGAGTTGATGACATAGGCGAGGCGCAAGCGGGTAAGCTCAGCCCCAGGGCGAAGGCTTGCGGCCGAAGGTCCGGCGCGGGGCGGGGTCCACGCGGTTCGCGGCATGCGCGTCCGCCATGCGGGATCGCGGGCGCGACGCCGTGCCCACGCGACCCCCCGCATACTTCACCAGCGCTTCGATGCGCTTCTCGATCGGCGGGTGGGTCGTGAACAGCCCGGCAATGCCCGTGCGCGGATTGTAGAGCGCCATCTCGCGCACCTCGTCCGGTACGCTCGCCATCTCGGCGTGGCCGCTGATCTTCTGCAGCGCGCGGATCATGGCGTCCGGGTTCTTGGTCAGCTCGACCGCGCCGGCGTCGGCCATGTATTCGCGCTTGCGGCTCATGGTGAAGCGGATGAGCAGGGCGATGACATAGGTCAGCGCGACGATGGCGAAGGCCACCACGATCAGCACGCCCGCATTGCCGCCGCCGCTGCGACGGTGGTGGTCGGACCTCGCATAGTTGATCCGGAACATGTTGCGGAAGATCATCTCGCCGACAAAGGCGAAGATGCCGACGAAGATCACCGCGATGATCAGCATGCGCACGTCCTTGTGCCGGATATGCGACAGCTCATGGGCGATCACGGCCTCCAACTCCTCATCGTCCAGCGCGTTCATCAAGCCGCGCGTCAGCGTGACCTGGTAGTTGTCCTTGCGGATGCCGGACGCAAAGGCGTTCATGGCGGGCGTTTCCATGACGTAGAGCTTCGGCGTCTGGAGCCCGCGCGAAATGGAGAGGTTTTCCAGCATGTTGTAGGCGCGCGGCTCCTGGCTCTGGGTGACCGACTTGGCCCGCGTCGCGGCATTGATCATGGCGTTGTGCCCGAAGAAGGCGACGCCGAACCACGCGGCCGCTCCGCCCAGCGCGTAGGGCGCCGTGGTCGGTAGCTGCCGCGCGGCCAGGGTCAGCCCTTCCTCGACGGTCGTGCTCCCCGTCACGCCCGCAAAGCCGATCAGCAGGCCGTAGAACAGCACCAGCAGAAGAACCGGAAAAAACCCGAGCAGCAGGACGCTACGCAGGTTGTTGTTCCAGATATGGGTGCGAAGGCCTGTCGCTTCGATCAGCATGACGGCCTGCTAGCGCTAGCCCGTGCCGAAATCGACAACCGGGGGCGTCATCAGCTGTTCGCGGCCTTCTGGAGCTTCGAAGAAGTCGCGCTCCGCGAAGCCGAACGGACCGGCGACGAGCACGGCCGGGAATTGCTCGCGGCTGGTGTTATATTCCTGGACGGAGTTGTTGTAGAACCGGCGGGCGGCGGCGATCTTGTTCTCGATGTCGGACAGCTGGTCCTGCAGCTGCAGGAAGTTGGTGTTGGCCTTGAGCTCCGGATAGGCCTCGGCCAGCGCGAACAGCTTGCCCAGCGCGGCGGACAGCATGCCCTCGGCCTGCGCCTGACGCTCGACCGTGTCGGCGGACACGGCGCGGTTGCGGGCTTCGATGACTTCGCGGAACGTGTCCTTTTCGTGGGCGGCGTAGCCTTTGACCGTGTTGACCAGCTGCGGGACGAGGTCCTGGCGCTGTTTCAGCTGCACTTCGATGTCCGACCATGCCTGGTTCGTCGTCTGGCGCAGCGCGACGAGCCGGTTGTATATCGTGATCAGGAACAGGCCGATCGCGACGACGGCACCGAGGATGATGAAGAGTGTGGTCATGGCCCGCTATTATGTCGCAGCGGGGCGCGCCGCAAGACGTTAACGGCTCACCAGTCCGGGGAAAGCGATGAGCAGGCCGATGAGCGCGAGCTGGATCGCAATGAAGGGCAGCACGCCGCGATAGAGATGGCTCGTCGTGACTTCCGGCGGGCTGACCCCGCGCAGGTAGAACAGCGCGAAGCCGAAGGGCGGGGTGAG
>JAHDEU010000144.1 GCA_020628635.1 Hellea sp.
TGTGGAGCGCAGCGACACAAGGTCGGAGGGGTGACGAAAACAAAAAAGCCGGGCGCTAGCCCGACCTTTGGATGCGACCGCTGCGCGATCGTCCCGCCCCATAGGGCGGGGTTCAAACTTCGTTTGACGGTCCTTCGGACGCTAACAGAAACACCACGAATGCCCCTTCGCTTCGCTCAGAGCGGGTGTTTCTGTTGTGGCGAGGGATCACCGGTCTCAGAGCTTTGGGTTCATTTGGAAATACCGCTCCGGCAACCGCTTCGCCTCCCGCAGCTCCTCCACCGAGCACCCGCGCAGCTCATGCGGGAATACGGTCCATTGGTCCGTCTCGTGCACGAAATAGTCCGGCACGCGGTCGGTCTGGTTGCGGGCGGGTTTGTAGTAGAGCGTGGCGACGCGCAGATCGGCCGGCATGTTGGCGCGGGCGCGGGATTGCAGGCTCTCGATGATGGCGGCCACCGAGCGGCCACTGTCGAAGATGTCGTCCACGATCAGCAGGCGGTCATCGGCATTGATAAGGTCCACCACCTGCTGCAGGCCGAAGACCTGCACGGCCCCCTGCTCCCGCCCGCCCCCGTAGGAGCTGGTGCGGATGGCGAAGTGCTCCGTCGGGCAGCGCAGCGTTTCCAGCACTTCCTGCACCGCGATGCCGATGGGTGTGCCCCCGCGCCAGACGCCGAGGATGAAGGTCGGACGAAAACCGGACTCATAGACGCGCAAGCCCAGCTCGAAACTGTCGCGCAACAGGGTCTCGGCGTCGAGGAAGAGCTTGTCGGGATCAGCGGTCATGTGTTTGGTCTTTAGGTCCCACGCCGCCACACGTCACAATTATTTGTGCCGACTTGAACCAAACCGCCTGCCCGCCCATTTGGTCCCCATGAGCACAGCAGACCTGATCAAAGACACAACCGACATGAGCTTCATGGCCGATGTCATCGAGGCCTCCTCCGAGGTGCCGGTGATCGTCGATTTCTGGGCGCCGTGGTGCGGGCCGTGCAAGCAGTTGATGCCGAAGCTGGAGAAGAAAGTCCGAGAGGCGGGCGGAACCGTGCGGCTGGTCAAGCTGAACACCCAGGAACAGCAGGGCGTGGCTTCGCAGATGGGCATTCGCTCCATCCCGGCGGTCTATGCCTTCAAGGACGGACAGCCCGTGGACGGCTTCATGGGCAATGTGCCGGAAACCGAGATCGACAAGTTCATCGCGCGCCTGACGGGCGAGAGCGATCCGGCCGAAGAGGCGCAGGCGCTGGTGGAGCGCGCGCGCGGCTCGCTGACGGCGGGCGATCCCGGGGGTGCTGCGCAGGATTTCGCGCAAGCCCTGCAGCTCGACCCGGAAAACGGCTCCGCGCTGGCGGGCCTGGCGCGCGTCTATCTCGACATGGGCGAGCGCGACATGGCGGCCGAGATGGTGGGCAGCGCGACGGGCAAGCTGGCCGAGCACCCCGAAGTGGCCTCGATCCGCTCCGAGCTGGCCCTGTCCGAGACGGCGCCTGCCGAGCCGGAGACGGAGGCCGAGGAGGACACGGAACTGCTGGAAGCCGAGGGCGCGGTCGCGCTCAGTCCCGACGATCTGGACGCGCGGCTCACCCTGGCCAAAGCGCTCGCGGCGCGGGGGCGTCGGGCGGAGGCGGTGGACCACCTGCTCCACAGCATCGAGCGCGACCGCAAGCACGCGGACGAGGCGGCGCGGCTGTTCCTGCTGACGATCTTCGAGGCCGAAGGCCCGGAGAGCGAGATCAGCGTCGAGGGCCGCAAGCGCCTGTCCGCCATCCTGTTTTCGTAGGGCCGGTCCCGTGAGCACGCACTACAAGGCCATTGCGAAGCGCACCAAGCCCACGCGCGTGCCGGTGTTTCCGCTGGGCGGGGCGGTGCTGCTGCCGGTCTGCGACCTGCCGCTCAACATCTTCGAGCCGCGCTATCTCAACATGATCGACGATGCGCTGCGTGGCGACCGGCTGATCGGCATGGTGCAGAGCACGGATTCCGACACCGGCATGGCGAGCGTGGGCGGGCTGGGCCGGATCACGCAGTTCTCCGAGACCGACGATGGCCGCTATCTGGTCGTGCTCAAGGGGCTGAAGCGCTTTCGCATCACCGGCGTGCCCGACGTCACCACGCCCTACCGCCAGGCGGACATCAGCTTTGACGGGTTCGAGGAAGACCCCGACATCCACGCCGCCAGGCAGACATCCGAAGCCTTGTCGGAGTCCGGCCGCTCGGACCGCGCCGCGCTCACGGTCGCCATGAAGGCGCTGGCCAAGGCGGTCGGCGTGGAGGTGGACTGGAACGCGCTGTCCGAAATCCCCCTGCCCGTGCTGGTCAACCAGGCCGCCACGATCAGCCCGTTTTCGGCAGCAGACAAGCAGTCCCTGCTCGAAGCGCCCACATCGGATGAGCGCCGCCGCCTGCTGATCGGGCTGATGCACCTTTACGCGAGCGGCGGGATGGGTGATAAGGGAGACCAACCGACGCAGTAGCCGAATGGGGGCTGCCGTGCCGCGAGGGCGCATTATGACTTCCAACCGTGGCGGCGACCACCCCGGCTCCGATGACCCCATCCCTGACCCGGTTCCGATCGATCCGAAAATGCTGGGCGTGCTGGTCTGCCCGAAAACGCGCGGGCCGCTGGTCCACGACGCCAAGACCAATGAGCTGATCAGCAAGAAGGCCGGGCTGGCCTATCCCATACGCGGCGGCGTGCCGATCCTGCTGATCGAGGAAGCGCGGAAGCTTTAAGATTGGGGACGGGATGGCGCGACCTGAAGCGGATCTCGCATCTCGAAACTCCTCCCCTCTTAGGGGAGGTGTCGCCGTGAGCGAAGCGAACTGGTGACGGAGGGGTAAAGTGTGACGTCGTGAGAGACGAGACACCTTACCCCTCCGACCGTCGCTTCGCTCGGCCCCTTACCGTCGGTCCGCTTCGCGGCCCTTTGGGCTCGACCCCTCAAAGGGGAGGAGTTTTAGCATGCGCGTAATGTCCAATTGCGGAGAGCTTCGCTAACTCCAAAGCCATACCCAGTCTCGCCGGCTTGACCGGCGAGATTGGGTATGGGTTTATGCTCATGTCTTCTCGCCGCCTCAAGCGCTCAGAGCGGGAGACGACAGTGTTGGCTGGCTGAAAACCCGAACCCAATCAAACTTAACTTCAGTTGAATCGCAGGGTTGTGAATTTGCTTCGGGGAACGTTCGGTTGGCAGCGGGCGTTTGCCTTCCATGACCCAACGCACACATAGCCGCTTGCGCAGCGCACTCGCCACCGCCGCCGTTTCCGCGCTGATGCTGGGCGCGGGCCCGGCATTTTCGGAAACCCATCCGCCGCTCAAGCGGGCGGACGGCGCGCAGGTGATCACGACGTCGCTCATCGGCCAGCCCAAGGGCTCCGACATCGCCGTCGCCATCGAGGAGCGCGTCATGGCGGGCGCGATCGCCGACCGGCTGGACGGCAAGGTGTCCCCCGGCGCGATCAACGCAGCGCGCCAAGCCTATGCCCAGAACGTCTTTGCGCCCTTGTGGACGCGCGAGGCGGCCGAGAAACTCATGAAGGCCAATCCCGCCTGCCGCGACGAGGGCGTGGAGAGCGGCATCACCGACGAACAGCTCCGCGCCGCCATCGATGCGCGCTTCACCGGCTCGGCCGAGGAGCGCGCGAAAGCCGATCTGCGCCTGTCCGCGACCTGGCTGCGCCTCGCCTCCACCGTGTCCGGCGGCCTGTCGGACGAGGGCGGCATGGTGCGCAGCCCGGAAGCCGCGCCCGCGCGCTCCGACCTCGTGGCCGCGCTGGTGCGCGCCGCGTCCGGCGATCCGGTCTCCGAATTCAAGCAGTTCAGCTCGTCGGCCGTGCAATATCGCGACCTGCAGCGCGCGCTGAAGACCTATCGCAAGCATGCCGAGAATGGCGGCTGGATGCGCGTGAGGGGCGGCAAGGAGATGCTGGAGCCCGGCATGAACGATCCGCGCGTGCCCGCCCTGCGCGAGCGCCTGCGCGCCGAAGGCTTCGCCGCGCCCCGCCGCTATGCTGCTCTCACACAAGACATGACCGCCGCGCCGACGCTCTATGACGACGCGCTCGCCGGCCAGCTCAAGGCGTGGCAGGCCGCGCATGGCCTGAAACAGGACGGCGTGCTCGGTCCCGCGACGCTGGCCGCGCTCAATGAGAGCGTGGAGAGCAAGATCAGCCGCATCCAGCGCTCCATGAACCATTGGCGCGGTTTCGATCCGGGTGAGCAATATATCTGGGTCAACATCCCGTCCTACCGCGCCGAAGGCTGGAAGGACGGCGTGCGCGAGATCCACATGGACACCATCGTGGGCAAGCGCCGCACGCCCACGACGGCCTTTTCCGACGAGATCGAGTATATCGTGGTGAACCCGAAGTGGTTTCTGCCGATCGGGCTGTTCAAGCGCCAGAAACTGCGCAAGCTGCGCAAGGACCCCGGCTATGCCCATGCCAAGAAATACAAGATATACGACCGTGCGTCCGGCGCAGAGCTCGATCCCTATTCCGTGGACTGGAACGCCAAGGGCGTCGCGCGCCGCATCCAGATGGTGCAGTCGCCGGGTCCGCACAACGCGCTGGGCCAGCTGAAGATCATCTTCCCGAACAAGTACTCGATCTACCTGCACGACACACCGAGCCGCCACCTGTTCGAGCGCGACGTGCGCGCGCTGTCGTCGGGCTGCATCCGGTTGAAGGACCCGGTCGCCATGGCCAACTGGCTGACCGACCATGACGATGCGATCAGCACAAAGGTGTTCAACGCCACGCTGGAGAGCCGCCAGCGCGACCGCTTCCATCTCGACCGCCATGTGCAGGTCCACCTGACCTATCTGCCCGCCGCCGTGGCACCCGATGGCACCATCGAGTTCCCCGCCGATATTTACGGAAAGTTCAAGAAAGCGACCCTCGCAAAAGGCGTCTACCCTGACGATATGACGGCTGAAGACACGCCGTCCGACCGTTTCGTGGACAACGAGACGGACGAGCTCGGCCCGAAAAGGGATGTGCTGCAGTAATGACTTTGATGAAGGGGATAGTGGCCGCGGCATTGGTCGCGGTTGCCACGCCCGTGCTGGCCGAGAGCGGCACGGAAGCGGGCGCAACGACCGAAAACTACAAACCGCGTTTCGACGTGTGGTACGAGACCGTGCTGCCCGGAGAACGCCTGCCGATCAGCCTGCCCGCCGGGCATGAGCTGGTCATCGGCAATGACGTGTGGAGCCCGAGCTGGCGCGCGCCGTCTGAAGCCACCACCCTGCCCGCCACATTGCGCAAGGGCGGCCAAGACGTGGCCAAGGTCAACATCTTCGTCATGGAGCCGATCTCCAATGTGGACGCCAAGGGCTGGCTCAACGGCTACCGCATCGGGAAATACCCCAAGAACCCGCCGGAGGGCTTCATCCGCCTCGACGGGCCCGAGGACCGCCAGCACGACCTGTCGCCGCATTTCAAGCTGGGCCAGTTCCTGTGCAAGCAGCAGCCGGACCACTGGCCGAAATATGTCATCGTGTCCCAGAACAATGTCCGCCGTCTGGAGGCGCTGCTGCAAAGTCTGAACGAAGACCGCACGACCGACGCCGACACCTTCTTCGTGATGAGCGGCTTTCGCACGCCGTTCTACAATTCCGCCATCGGCTCGGCTAAATTTTCCCGCCACATGTATGGCGACGCCGCCGACATCTATGTCGACTACAAGCCCCGCAACGGCAATATGGACGACCTGAACAAGGACGGGAAGATCAATAAGGCGGACGCCAACTGGCTGTATGACTACGCGCAGAAGCTCTACCGGCGCCGGACGGACCTGCCGAAGGGCGGGATCGGGTCTTACAAGGCGAATGCGGTGCACGGGCCGTTCGTGCATGTCGACGGCCGCGGGCGCGAGGCGCGCTGGGGACGGTAAGGGCGCGCGGGGCGCGGCTTCTTAGAAGTGTCCCCCTCCACCAAAACGCTGCCGTTCGCTTCGCTCACTGTCGCGTTTCGGTCCCCCTCCCCCTTGCGGGGGAGGAACTTTGTTTATTCGGTTCATCTTATTCGGTTCCTCCCCCGCAAGGGGGAGGTGGGCCGCAAGCGCGCCAGCGCTTGAGGGTCGGAGGGGTGACGCAAAT
>JAHDEU010000145.1 GCA_020628635.1 Hellea sp.
TTGTCCCCCGGACAATCCGCTGACGCTCCGACGGCCTGCCCATGGCCCGGTCTCGCGGCAGTGGGGATGGTCGCGCTGCGCGCGGCTCTTTCGTTGTGACGTTCGCTCTTTCGGGTGCTTTGGGGTTGGCGTCACGACCCCCCGCGAGTGTTGCTCCGCTCACCCCCGCGGGAATACGGCGTATGTCGATGTGCCCGTGGCCACCAGCTTGCCGTTTGCGTCGCGCAGGGCGGCTTCGGCGTGGGCGAGGGTGCGGCCGGAATGGGTGACGGCCGCGCGGCACGCGTAGGGTTCGCCGATGCGCAGGGGGCGGAGAATCTTGATCTCCAGCGTGGCGGTGGCGCTGGCGCGGTCTGCGTCCTGCATGGAGAACACGGCAAGCCCCATGCAGCCGTCGAGCATGGATGCGGTCCAGCCGCCATGGATGGTGCCGTGCGGATTGCGGTGGGCCTGTGTGGGCGAGCCCTCGAATGTGCAGCGGCCGGGCTCCACCGCGGTGAGGCGGATGTTGAGCGTTTCGTGCAGCCCGGTGACGGCCTCCACACTGCCGTCCAGCAGGCCCTGCAACACGTCGAGCCCGCCCAGTCCGTGATAGTCGATCATGTCCCCTCCACCGGCAGCCTGCGCGACCCGCGACCCGCCTTGCCCCGATGCTAGGCCGCCAGCAAGGCCGCAAATCCAGAGGCCGCATGGCCGCGCCGCGCACGACCCTCTTTCCGCACGTCCCTCATCTTTGCACCAGCGCGCCCCGCGCGGACAGGATGCGCAGCGTGGCGTTTCCGCCGTGATCGAGATATTCCACCACGATCTCGTCAAAGCTGTGGGCGCTCAGCCGCGCGAGCAGTTCCGTCGGGTCATAGCCGAACATCAATATGGTCCCGCCGGGCGGGTCGGCCGGAGCGGGCACGGGGCGCGTGCAGAAATGCAGCGACAGGAAACAGTCCCGCGCGGCGCGCTCCAGCAATTGCTCGAAGATCGCCATGCCGCGCGCCGTCGGGATGTGCTGGAACACGACGAGCGAGTTGATCCAGTCAAAGCGCGCCACGCGCGGCAGTTCCTCCACACGGCGGACATAGTGCGCGCCGGGTGCGTGGTGACGCGCGCGCTCCAGCAGGCCCTGCGCGATCTCCACCCCGGTCACGGCGTCGGCATGGGCGTCCATGGCGCGGGTCAGCCGGCCGACGCCCGAGCCGAAATCCAGCGCGTGGCCAAAGCGCTCCGGCAGGGCGAAATGGCGGCCGCCCTTTGCGATGATGTGGCCGATGTCCACCCGGCCGGTCTCGAAATAGACAGGTTCCAGATCGGCGGGCAGCGAAACGCCGACATGGGCAAAGCGCGGATCCGTATAGACGCCGTAATAGGGCAGGTGCTGCGCGATCACGTCCCAGTCGCGGTCCGTGTCGCGCAGGGGTTTTTCGCTCACGGCGCTGCCCGGTCCCTTCAGTCGTCTTCCAACGTTGCGGCGGCTTCCTCGGTCATGTCGAAGTTGTGGTAGACATTCGACACGTCGTCGAGATCCTCCAGCGCGTCCTGGATGCGCACGATCTGCGCGGCGATCGACGGGTTGTCGATCTCGTTCTGGGCGCGCCAGATCAGGTTGACCGACTTGGCTTCGCCGAAGACCTTTTCCAGCTCGGCCGCCACGGCGCCCAGATCGTCGCGGGCAGTGTAGATGGTGTGGACGGGTTCGTATTCGTCCCATTGGTCGTCGGAGGCCTCGTCGTGCTCGACATCGTCCGCGCCCGCCTCGATGGCGGCTTCCATGACGGTGTCCTCGTCGGCCTTGGCAAGGTCGTATTCGATCTTGCCGACCTGGTCGAACATGAAGGCGACCGATCCGGTCTCGCCCATGTTTCCGCCATTCTTGGAAAACGCCGTGCGCACTTCCATGGCGGAGCGGTTGGTGTTGTCGGTCGAGCATTCGATGATGAAGCCGATGCCGCCGGGACCGAACCCCTCATAGCGGATCTCCTCATAATCCGCGCCGTCGCCGCCCGCGCCCTTGTCCACGGCGCGCTGGATGTTGTCCTTGGGCATGGACTGCCCCTTGGCATTGGCGATGGCGAGGCGCAGGCGCGGGTTCATGTCGGGGTCGCCGCCGCCCATCTTGGCGGCGACCGCGATGTCCTTGGAGAGTTTCGCGAACAGCTTGGAGCGCGCCTTGTCCTGGCGGCCCTTGCGGTGCTGGATATTGGCCCATTTCGAGTGACCGGCCATGCGGACCTCCATTGATGTCTTCGAGTATGTGGGAGTGCCACGTTCAGTGTTGGGGGCGTGATTAGGCGAGCGGGCCGCGCTTCGCAACCGCCGCGCCCCTGCCTTGCGGATGCGCTCCCAGGCGCACTCACGGAGTAGTCATGTCCCGCTAACACCTGTGTGATGACACGTTATTGGACCGTGTGGTCTAGATATGGTCTTTGAGGGTCATCGAAGCGCAGCCATCCTGCTCGCGCTCAAGATCTGGACGTCACGACATGCACAACACCAACACAGCCTCGCATGTGCTGACCTTCGCCATGCTGGCCGTCGTGCTGATCACCACGGCCTGCCTCATCGCCCATTCCGGCACCTCCCTCTACGCCTAGAAAGCAGAACTATGACCAAGCCAATCAATGCCCGCCTGACCACCCTCGCCGCCGTCGGCATCGCCTATCCCGTCGCCGCCCTGTTGGCCGCGCTCTGCGCCGGGGCGATGTTCTCCGGCACGGCCCACGCCGCCGACATCAACCGCGCACCCGCTGCTCAGCAAGTGTCCATGGAGGTCAAGACGTCCGCCCCCGCCGCCTTCCAGAAGAAGACCTATGGCCTGAAGGGCTCCATCACGGTCGAGCAGCGCGGGTCGTCCACATTCATCGTCTTCTCGGACGACTTCAAGACCAAGCGCGGACCGGACCTCAAGGTCTTCCTGTCGCGCAATGACGTGGCGGGCTCCACCGGCACCAATGCGGTCCCCGCCAGCATCCGCCTCGGCGAGCTCAAGTCCAACCGCGGCGGCCAGGAATACGAACTGCCCGCCGGCGTGAACATCGCCGACTATGGCTCGGTCCTCGTCCACTGCGAGGCCTTCTCCAAACTCTGGGGCGGCGCCGATCTTGGCTAGCCCGACACCTGTGCGGGCCGTTCCAATCCTCCCCTGTTGGAACGGCCCGCCAACCCTTATAGCGCGATAAAATCCGAGAGAGAGACCATGCCCAAACTGACCCGCCTCATTCCCACCACTCTCATCCCCGGCGGCCTGACCCTGTTTTCCAGCGCGATCTTCCTGGACTCGCTCCGATACAAATTCACCGACCACCCCAACACGCAGACGATCTTCGGCAAGCTCGACGACTGGGCCACGGGCCTCGGCGCGCCGGGGCTGTTCGATCACTCGGGCATCTTCAGCCAATACGCTATCGGCACGGCGGAGCTGGTCGCGGTGATCCTGATGGTGCTGGGCCTGTTCTCCGCGCTGCGGCGCCTCGGCGTGCTCGGCAATCTGCTGGCGCTGGCCGTGATGACGGGCGCGGTGAGCTTCCACCTCTTCACCCCGCTGGGCATCGATCCCAACAATGACGGCGGCCTGCTCTTCGTCATGGCCGTGCTCGTCTGGCTGTCCCAGATCGTGATGCTCTATCTTCGCCGCGACACGCTGGCCGAGCTGCTCCGCCGCCCGCTCTCGGTCTTCAAGCCCGCGCCGACACCGGTTTAGGGAACAACAGGCACCACGTCGCGCACGCGCATCTCCATGCCCGTGCGCATGTCCTTGCCCATGGCGGTGACCCGCGTGGTCATGGACAGGCGCTCGGAGCGCTGGTGGCCGTCCGGCGAGGGCACGCAGGACTGCTTGAGCTCCATGGAATGGATCTTGGCGATCATCATCACACTCATCGGCCGCGTCATGCGGAAGCTGGATGCCACAACCCGTCCTCCGTCCAGCTTCGACAGAATGATCTCCCCGTCCAGCCGTTCGGACAGGCGGCGCGCCATGCGTTTGGGTGTGCCGTCCTTGCGCATCACGGCTTCCATGCTGGCCATGTCGGGCTTGAGGATCGCGCGCACATGGTCCTGGTGGGCGATGTCGAAAGTCTCCGCATCCAGCGTGCAGTAGAAGCTCTCCGCCATGCGCTCGGGCGTGTTGTCGGTCTCCTCCAGCCCCTCGATGACGCCGTCGATGATCTTGGTCAGGTCCTTGGTGTCGTCATTGCGCGACACGACCCGCGCGCGCTCGCCCGGAGGCTTGGTGGCATCGACCTCGATGACGGCCGTGGCCATGCGCTCGCCCTCGTCACCTTCGGCATAGGTCGCGTCGACTTCCAGTACATAGGCGAAGTTGACATGGGGCGGCGGCGCGCTGCGCGGGGTCTCCAGCAGCGTGCGAATGTCCGTGCCCGTGTCGTCGGCGCGTGCGGGCGCGGCCAACACCGTGGCAGCCGCCAGGGTTGCCAGCATGAGAGCGGAGCGTGTCATGGTCGCCCTATGCCGCGCCCGGCCTGAACCGTCCCTTAAAACTGCGGTCATGTTGCAGCACGGCTCATTCCGGCGTCGGCACGCTTGCCGCCAACTGCCCGCCCATGCGGATGGGCTCGATCCGCGTGGCCAGCCCGTCCGCGCCGGTTTCCACGAAAACGCCGCACAGCGTCGCCGGACCGGACGCGGTCTCGAACCGGCCCGAGCGGATGCGCGTGGTGAAGCGGCGCAGCGGCTCGTCCACCTCCATGCCGATCACGGAATTGTAGTCGCCGCACATGCCGGCATCCGTCTGGAAGGCCGTGCCCTGGGGCAGGATCATGGCGTCGGCCGTCGGCACATGCTGGTGCGAGCCGACCACGAGCGACGCCCGGCCGTCGCAGAAATAGCCCATGGCCTTTTTCTCGGATGTGGCTTCGGCGTGCATGTCCACCAGCACGGCGTCCGCGACCTCGCCCAGCGGAGCCGCCGACAGCTCGCGCTCGGCCGCCGCGAACGGGTCGTCCAGCGCATCCATGAAGACGCGGCCGTGCAGATTGACGACGAGCAGCTGATAGCCGCCCAGAGTGTAGAGGTTCGCCCCCTTGCCCGGCGTGCCGGACGGGTAATTGGCGGGCCGCAGCAGGCGCGGCTCGCGCTCGTGACAGCGCCTGCGCCTGATCGAAGGAGTGGTTGCCCAGCGTCAGCACATCCGCCCCCGCATCGAAGAGCTGCTGCGCCGTGCCTTCGGTGATGCCGAAACCTCCGGCCGCATTCTCCGCATTCACGACAACGCCGTCCAGCCCCAGGTCACGCCGCAAACCCGGCAGGTGATCGCTGACAGCCTGCCGCCCAGCCCGGCCGACGACATCTCCGAAGAATGCGAGTTTCATGGGGCGGCCCTAATCGCTTTGCGCAAGCATGGGTCGCGCGGAGCCCAGCCCGGAAGTTCACTCCTCCTCGACAGCCTCCACCTCCGGCACGTCCACCGTGCGGGCCAGCGTCTTGGCGACGCCTTCGCGCGCGCCCTCGCCCGGCTTGACGGCGCGGGTGCTGCCTTCCGCCTCATAGGCATCCACGATCTTGCCGACCAGCGGGTGGCGGACGACGTCGGCGCCCTTGAAGTGGATCTGGCTGATGCCCTTGATGCCGCCGAGGATGGACAGCGCGTGGGCGAGGCCGGATGGCTGGCTATAGGGCAGGTCGGTCTGGCTGGGATCGCCTGTCACAGCGTATTTGGCGCGTTCGCCGAGGCGGGTCAGCACCATCTTCATCTGGGCGACGGTCGCGTTCTGGGCTTCGTCGATGACGACGAAAGCGTCTGAGAGCGTGCGGCCGCGCATGAAGGCGAGCGGGGCGACTTCGATGTCCCCGGCCGCGCGGCGGCGGTCCACCTCGTCGCGGCCCAGCACCATGTGCAGCGCGTCCCAGATGGGCTGCATATAGGGATCGACCTTCTCGTTCAGGTCGCCGGGCAGAAAGCCGAGCCGCTCGCCCGCTTCGACAGCCGGGCGGCAGGCGATGAAGCGGTTGACTTCGCCGCGCGCGAGCAGGCTCGCACCATAGGCGGTGGCGAGAAAGGTCTTGCCCGTGCCGGCGGGTCCGACGCCGAAGACGATGGTGTCGTCGCGCATGGCATTGATGAACTGTTCCTGTTTCGGTGTCTTGGGGAC
>JAHDEU010000146.1:0-3800 GCA_020628635.1 Hellea sp.
TTACCCCACAGCGACCTCAACGCTGCGCGTCTACCAATTCCGCCACGGCCGCACTCAAGGTCGGGCGCGCTTTAGCGATGGCAGCCCCGGATGCGCAAGCTGTAAGTGTCTCCTCATCTGCACAAAAAAGCCGCCGCCTCGGATGAGAGGCGGCGGCCGATAGGGTCATGTGCCGGATGGCTAGAAGCTTCGCTTCAGGCTCGCGGAGAAGGTCGTGCCGATCTCGTAGCTGTCGATCAGGATTTCCGTGCCGCCGTTCTCCTGGCTGGCTTCGTAATTGTCGCCGAGGATGTTCGCGACCTTGAGACCCAGCTGGTAGTCGCCGCCACCGATCTCCAGCGGGATGTTGGTGACGAAGTCGAGGGACAGCGGCAGGCGTTCGTTGATGGCGGGCAGAGCGGAGACCGGGTTGATATCCGGATTGCCCTGCTCGACCGCGCGGATGCGCTCGCTGGAATAGTTCAGCAGCAGGAAAGCGTCCCAGCCGCTGTCCGCCTCGATGCCGAGCTGCAGATTGGCGAGGTGATCGCTTTGTCCCTGCAGCTTGCGGCCGTCACGGTAAAGGCCGGTAGCGGCCAGCACGAGCGGCTCGAAGCCGTCGGGGCTGACGACGGGCGGTGTGATCGACACGTCGCCGTCCGCGCTGACCGAGCTGTCCACATAGGTGTAGTTAGACCGCACCACGAAGCGCTCCCCGCCGATGAGGTCGGACGCAAAACCCATATTGCTCGGGATGTCGAACTTGCGCTCGAACTCCGCTTCGATGCCGAACAGCTCGGCCGACGGCGCGTTGATGAAGGACGTCGCATTGCTCTCGCCCACGCCCTGGAAGATGAACTCCTCGATCGGGTTGGTCAGGTCCTTGTAGAAGCCGCCGATGGTGAAGAACTGGTTGGAGGCGAAGTAGTATTCCAGCCGCGCATCGAGGTTCGTGCTCTCCGAATTGGTCAGGAAGGGGTTGCCGACGAAACGGTCATTCGTGTCGGTGTTGATGAAGATGGACGGCGTCAGCTCGCGGAACTGCGGGCGGTTGATCGTCTTGCTCGCCGCCAGCCGCAGCTGGAAGTCGCTAAACGTGTAGGTCGCCGTGATGGATGGCAGGACATAGCTTTCCTCCAGCGCGTCAAATTCGAACCGGGCGTCCGGGTTCAGCACCTGGCTGATGGCCGTGGTCTGCGTGCCGTCCTCGAACCGCAATCCGCCCGCGATCTGCAGATCTTCGGTCAGCTGGAAATCGAGCGCGGCATAGGCGCCGAAGGTCTCGAGGCTGGCGTCGGATGCGTCCGGGAAACCGCTCGCGCCGCTAATGCGGTCGATGCGCAGCAGGCCGGCGTCAACGACCTCGTCCGACAGCACAAGATCGATGCGGGAGTCGCGGAGCTCGACCGGCAGCAGGCCGGTGTAGAAAAAGGTCGATTGCTGGCTGTCGCGCGTCTTGTCGAGATAGGCGCCGCCGAATTTCAGCTCCACATCGCGGTCACCCAGGGCGACCGGAATGGCGACATCGAGGCCGAGGTCGAGCGTGTTGTCGTCGAGCTCCGAGAAACGCAGGCGATTGGAGGGGCCGAAGCGGGCGAAGTCCACCTGGAAGCCGCCCTGGCCGTCATCGACATACTGGATTTCGCGTTCATAGGGCGCGTCGCGTCCAGCCACGGCATAGCTCGCGCGCCAGTTGACTTCGGCGTCATTGAGCGACGGAATGAAGTGCTCGCCCAGCAGCTGGCCGAGATAGACCTCGCGCTCGAACCACTCGGTCGTGTCGGTGCGCTGCAGCTCCGACGCGTCCGCGTTGAAGCCTGTGTTGATGCGCACTTCGCTGCTGCTCTGGCGCGTGCCGAAGCCGACGGCGGTGAGGGTGTTGTTTTCGTCGATCTCATAGCCGACCGAGAGCAGGCCGTTCAGGCTGATCGCGTTTTCCGTGCCGATCTCGACAGCTTCGTCGCGCAGTTCCAGCACGCCGTCCCCGCCGATGCGCGTGGTGTTGTCCACGCCGCGGCGCGTTTCCCACGCATTGTCATAGCCCAGCGTGGCGAGCACGCCGACGCTGGAGCCGTTGTCCATGTCGAACACGGTTCCGCCGGACAGGCGCAGCCCGCCATTGAAGGGCACGTCACTGAGGCGCTCGACCAGCAGCGTGTCGCCTGTGTCGAAATTGCCGACCGGCAGGCCGGCTTCGTTGAGATCCGGCAGGTCGCGCAGGCCATCGTCGAAACCCAGCCAATCGGTGCCGGAGCCCTCATAGGTCAAGCCGTTGCGAAGGCTTGTCTCGGTGTTGGCCGAGCCGCTGATGCCGACCTCGAAAAAGGTCTCGGTCGGAACGGACCGCGTGCGCAGATTGATCGCGCCGCCGCCGAACTCGCCGGAGAATTCGGGCGAATAGGTCTTCTGCACGACAACGTCGGACAGCACGGATGTCGGGAAAAGGTCGAGCGGCGCAACGCGGCGCAGCGGCTCGGGCGATGGCAGGGGCGAGCCGTTCAGCGTGGCGGAGGCGTAGCGCTCGTTCAGGCCGCGCACGATCACGAACTTGCCTTGCGCCAGCGACAGGCCGGTGACGCGGGTCAGCGCAGACGCGATGTCCCCTGCCCCGATCTGGGCGAAGACTTCCTCGTCCAGCACCGAGGTGATTTCCGAGGTGATGCGCTTCTCATTGGGAATGAACGTGCCGGTGGCGATGACTTCGTCCTCGCGCACAGTCGGCGTGTCATCAGAGATTGGTGTCTGGGCGAGGCCCGGCCCGGTGGGCGAGCTGGCAGTGTCCTGCGCGAAGGCGGGAGCCGCGCTCAGCATGGAGCCGAGCAGCAGCAGGGAAGCGAGTTTGTTCGAGTGGGTCACGTCATGCGTCCAGTTTGTAGGGGAGCGTAGTTGGCGGCGCGGGGCTAGTTGCCCGCGCTCGCAGTCGTGGTGGCCGTGTTCTGGTCAACCAGCAGCGTCCAGCCCTGGTACCAATCGTCGTCCGCGTCCTCGACCGCGCCGATGTAATCGACGTCGTCGAAGAAGTCGGACACGGCGTTGACGTTGGTCGCGGTGATCGAGGCCTCCGCCGCGCCAGGTGCGTAGCGGTCGCCGCCAATCGGGCGCGCGTCGAAGTCTGTGACGTCTCCGCCGACGCGGTTGTTGGAGCCGTTGTCCAGCGCGGCCTGCTGCGCGGCGTCGGTTGCGTCGCCGTCCACCTGCAGGTCAGACGCATTGCCCGCGATCAGCACCGAGTTGAATGCGATCTCGCCAGAGGTGGCTTGAGTAGCCGACGCCACCGTGTCGATGTCGAAACCGCTCTGGTCGAAATTCGTGATGATGGAATTATACAGATCGCCCGCCGTGCCCTCGCGCAACAGCACGCCGATGTCCGTTCCGTCCCCGCCGATCAGCGTCAGGTTGGACAGGGTCGGATTGGAGCGCGGCAGCACGTCATTGGAGGACGAGCGGTTGTCCGCCTCGATGCCCTGGTCGCCCACGCCGTCGGCCTGGTCGACGATGGCGTATTGCAGATTGCCGGTCCAGCCATCGGTCCAGTCGATGCTGTCGTCGCCAATGCCCGTCAGCACGAGGTGCTTGGCATTGACCGTGCCGCCGAAGAACTCGACGCCGTCATCGACATTGTTGTGGACCTGGACGAAATCGACCTGCGTGCCGGAGCCGACGCCCTGGAAGGCGATGCCGTTGAGCTCGTCCTCGTCATTGATCAGGTTCCCGGCGAACTGCACGCGGGTGTAGAAGAGGTTGCCGGAATTGTCGTCCGTCTCGCCGCCGCCGTACAGGCCCGACGATCCCTCGCCCGAGCGCTCGCAACCCGTGGTGCC
>JAHDEU010000146.1:3900-6088 GCA_020628635.1 Hellea sp.
GTCGGGCTTTCGAACAGGGCAAAGGTCCAGCCGCGCGCCCAGTTGTCGTCGACGCTCTCGTCCGCGGAAAACGCGCCGATATAGTCATAGCTGGTAAAGCCCGGAACCATCGACACATCGTCGCTGTCCACGGCCTGCTCATTCGCGCCGGGAAAGTAGCGGTCGGACAGCGAGCTGTTGCCCGTCACGACATTGTCGCTTCCGAGGATGATCGTATCAACTGCGACCGTCTCGCCATTGTCGCCCGAGAGCACGTTTGTCGGATTGTCGAGGAAGAGCGACGCAAAGGACAGCGAGCCGTCCTGCAGGTTGCGCAGCGTCGAGCCGTCATCCACGTCAATGCCCGCATCGGGGAAGTCCACGATGATGCCGTTGACGATGCGGCCCGCCGTGCCCTCGCGCGCCAGAATGCCGATATCGCCTTCCGCGCCGACGAAGGTGAATTGCGAGATGGTGGGATCAGAGACGGGCGTGACGTCGTTGTTGCCGGAGCGGTTGTCGGCTTCGATGCCATTGTCGCCCGCGCCCGGCGTGTGGCTGATCACGACGCGCTGCGCACCGCCCTGCCAGCCGTCCGTCCAGTCGAGGCTGTCGTCGCCATTGCCGGTCAGGACCAGCTCCGAACAGACGACATTGCCGCCGAAGAACTCCACGCCGTCATCGGCATTGTTGTGGACCTGGATGTGGTTGCAGGTCGTGCCGGAGCCGACGCCCTGGAAGGCGATGCCGTTCAGCTCGTCCTGGTCGTTGATGAGGTTGCCCGCATATTTGACCTGGAGATATTCCAGCGTGCCGGAATTGTCCGCCGTATTGCCGCCGCCGTAGAGGCCCGAGCTGCCTTCGCCGGAGCGCTCGCAGGCGTCCGTCCCCGGCGTGGCCGTCGCGTCGATGCAGCGGTTCAGGGGTGCGGCTCCGTTGATCACCACGCCGCCCCACAGGCCGCGGTCATTGACCGGATCGACCGTGCCGAGAACATCCTCGATCGACGTCATGATGACGGGATCGGTCGCGGAGCCCTGCACGTTCAGCTGCGAGCCGCGCGAGACGACGAGGTAGTCCTGACCCGACTTGCCGAAGACGGTCGTGCCCGCAGGAATGGTGAACACCGCATCGTTTGCGCCGTCGTCGCCGACGAAGACCGCGCCTTCCAGCGCGATGCCGATGCCGGAGGGCAGAGTAAGGTTGGACGAGATCGTACCCGTGATCGTGCAGGCCCGGACCGTACCGAGCGAGCCGCCATTGCCGTCAGAGAGGTCGTTGTCTTCCAGCACCGTGCCGGTCGGGCAGGAACCACCGGGCACGAGGTCGACGAAGTTGTCGGCGGGCGGAGGCGTGTTGCCGCCGCCGGACGGCGTGATGACGACGGGTGTGGGGTTGCCGGGCGCGGCGCTCTCCGACCCACCGCAGGCGCTTAGGACCAGGGCGGCGGAGGAAGCAAGCAGGACGGCTTTGAACGTATCGAACATGGACTATCTCGCGAAACACGGCGCGGACGGTCCGCGCGTGGATATGTGGGCGAGAGAATCGGGAAACCGGACCTCGCCATTGCGAGAGCCTCAAGCCAGAGATGTGTGACACGTGCGTCACTGATGCGTGTCGGGTCTGTGAATGCCCAGCGACAGTTGCGCGACAGTGCTGTCACAGGATTGTAAAACGCGGGTGGTTCGCCGACTGTCTTCTGGAAGGCCCGCTCCACACGATGGATAAGACCAAGAGGTCGACGGGCTTCTTTCCTTCCCCTCCAGGGGGAGGTGCCCGTCAGGGCGAAGGGGGCGCTGTCGAGATGGAACAGCGCTTCACGAGACAGCCCCCTCCGTCGCTGCCCCGCTGGCGCGGTCCATCGCCACCTCCCCCTAAAGGGGGAGGAAGACAACAGAAGATCTTCCAAATCAGGTTCCTCCCCCCGCAAGGTGGAGGGGACACAAACAAAAAAGCCCGCCGTAAAGCGGACTCTTTCACTCAGCGATGTCGCACGCTATCAGCCGAGGCTCGCCAGCTGCTCGCTCGCCACCGCCCAGCCAGGACGCATTTCCAGCGCGGCCGCGTAGGCCCGTCGCGCCATGCCGTCTTCGCCGCTCATCTGGTAGGACAGGCCGAGGCCGTATTGCGCGAGCGGAGCCAGGGCACCCGCATTGCCGCAGTCTTCAAAGGCTGAGCGGGCGCGGGGCAGGTCCTGCTCCATCATGGC
>JAHDEU010000147.1 GCA_020628635.1 Hellea sp.
CGGTCGCGCTGGGCGCTGAACTTGGCGAACTGGTTGCCGCCGCCATGCGGCGCACAGGCGCCGGGGCGCGGTGGCAGCACCGTGCCGTCGCGGCAGACCCATTGGATGTTGGAATAGGGGCCGCGCGGGTTGGCGCGCATGGCATCGACCAGTTTTCGCGCTTCGGCGACGACCTCCGGCTTGGGCGCGTCCTGCGGCGCGCGGGCAAGGGCTGTGGTGGCCATCAGCGTGGCGGCTGTAGCGAGTAGCGCGATTCTAATCATGTAGGGTCCCTGCGGGAGGCTTAAAATAGTTCAGCCTTCCTCATCGAGGAAACCCTCCACGGCGGGTATCAGTTCCCGAAGGATTGCACCGCCACTCTCGCTCTGCACGATGCCGACGACGATATAGCGCCGCCACGGCTCCTCGCCCCAGACCAGCACGCTGTCGGCATGGTAGTCGCGCCAGGTCCCGCTCTTGCGGTAGAGATCGGCGTCGGGCGCGAGCTGGCCCAGCGAGGCCACGAATTTGTGCCGGATGCCCGGATCGGCCAGCGCCTGGAGCATGTCGTAGGACGTGCCCTCATCGACCAGCCGCCCGGTGGCGAGCAGGTAGTAGTAGCGCGCGGTCTGGAAGGCGGACGCGCCGTGGCTGACGCCCGCCACCGGATCGGTCACGCGGCGACCCGATTTGGCGTAGCGCTTGCCGACCCACAGCCCGCCGCCCGTGTCGGCGTTGTAGAGGCCGTAGCGCGGGTCCGACAGGGTCTCGTTGATGGCGTCCAGCCCGCCGACTGCGTCGATCATGCGCGTGGCGGCGGGATTGGACGAGCGCCGGATCATGGCGTTGAGGTCCGCCTCGACTTCGGGCGTGCGCTCCAGCTTGCCTGTGGCGATCTGGTCATAGGCCGTGAGCAGAATGGCGATCTTGGGCAGGCTGGCGGAATACACCGTCTTGCGGCCGTTGATGGAGGCGAGGCGCGGCTCCGCCGGGTCCGCCAGATCGACCAGCGCGATCGACAGGCGGCCCTCGCGCTGCAGCTTTTTCAGGCGCGACGATGAAGCGATATAGGCATCGAGCCGGGCTTGGAGCGCCGGGTCGCGGGTGTCTCGCAGGGGCTGCCATCGCTCGTCCGCCACGCGGGTCGGCAGGTCGGGCGCGGCGAGAGCCGGTCCGGCCATGAGCAAGCCCGCTATCAGCGCGGTGCAGAGGAATTTCAAAGGGCGGTCCTTTCGCGGTCGGCCCACAGCTCGCGGCGGTCCTTTCGCTCGCGGATGATCAGAATGCCGACGCCGAGCCATAGCACGATCAACGCCAGATTGAACATGAAGAATGCGACAAGGTCTGCAGAGAGCAGCCGCGTTCCGATGATGACGGTCAGCGCCGCCAGCCCGTCGGCAATGCGCACGCAGACCGTGTCGATGGCGGTCTTGGCCTTGTAGAGCGCCTCCTTGGCGACGGGCAGCCAGAGGATATGGCGCGCCGTGTTGGCGACCGAGGCGTTGGTTGCGTTCTCCGCCGTCTTGGCCGCCGTGATGACGCCCAGCGCGCCAGCGGAGCCGACCGATCCGCCCATGGCACCATTGCTGACTAGGGACACAAAGGGCGGGATCAGCACCATGCCCGCCATACCGCCAAAGCGCAGCAATCTGGAGACGAAGAAGGCCTGGATCAGCAGGCCGACCAGCCCGACCCAGACATAGATGCGCGCATAGGCTTCGGCCGTGGCGGCGGCGCGGTCCTCAGACGCCATGTCCTCGCCCGCGCCTATGGTTTCCTGCAGCGCGGCGAAGAGGATGTTCTCGCCGTTCGTCTGCACCCAGTTAAGCAGGAACACGAACACGCCGATCAGCAGGATGTAGCGGTTGGACGTCACGATCTTCCACGCGGATCGCGGATCGTCGGCGGGGCGGTCCGGCACGATGCTCGGCGTCAGCCTGTTGCGCGCATCGAACGTCTCGATCCGCCAGAGCAGCACAGTCGCGAGCAGAAGCGGGATGGGCGCGACTAGCAGCAGGTCGTAGGACGACAGCCCCACCCGGTCGATCAGCTCGACCGAGATCGCGCTGCCCGCGACCGCCCCCAGCGACGCACCGACCGCGATCAGCGGAAACAGCCGCTTGCCCGCATCCTGCGTGTAAAGGTCGGCCGCATAGGTCCAGAACTGCGCCACGACGGTCACGGCGAATATGCCGATCCAGATGTAGAAGGCCACGCCCGAAAACGGGACGACCTCGCGCAACAGGCCCGGCTGCAACAGCCAGAACAGCGGGAAAACCGCGACAAAGAACAGGTTCACGCCGACCAGCAGCCTGCGCCGCGACCAGACTTCGTAGAGCCGGGAGTAGAGGGGCAGCAGCGCGATCAGCACGACGGACTGCAGCCCGCCGGACGTCGCGCGCACTTCCAGCGGGGTGAGATCGCCGATGATGGAGACCGCCAGCCAGCTCTCGCGCGCGGGCTTGGCGATGAAGAATGCGGTCAGCATGAAGAAGACCGTCAGCAAGAGCGCCAGCGTCAGGCGCACCTCTCCCGGTTTGATCTGCGTGAACAGGCCGAGCACGCGCGACGTCGCGACGACCACGGGATCGGACACGCGTCCGTCAGACATGTTCGGCTCGGGCGTGTTGTCAGTCGGTGCTGTCACGCGGGTCCATGGGTTCGTGTTGACGGCGGCAGGAAGGCCCCAATGCCGATACTGAACCCGCTCGCCAAAGATTCCGGGTCGATGCTGTCCCGGTTACGCCGCGCGCGAGCCGGACGCCATATGCACGGCGCAGAAAAATGGCGGCGCGCTTTTCCTTCCGTCCACTCGCCGTAAGCTCTCCTCGGCGGCTCATACGGGGCGATTCTCGGGTCCGCGGCCGTCCCACGCCGCAGCCTTGCCAGGACCCGGACCTCGCGGATCCGTCGCCCCGCATCAGGCAATCGTTCGGGACGCATGGCTCGAACATTCGCGGCGAACAATTTCTGGACCCTTTGTCCATTCGCGCATGTCGGTTTCGCCCCGATCCCGGTTCATCCCAACCCGGCCGAGGCGGAATTCGATGCATTGAATCTCACGAACTCTATCAGGACCCGCTCATCGCGCTGCTGCCCAAGGGCAGGGCAGGGCGGGCGAAGGGAAGGCGCGCCGCCTCCAGGCAACGCAACAGCGCCTGGCTCGGCGCGACGGAGCAAAGACGTGGCTCCGCACGCAAACGCTCGGCCACCGTCGACAAAACAGCATAAGCGCTGGACAGGAGGCGCCTTCATCTGCAAATCTGTGGTTTCATATATGATTGGAGATGGGTTTGGCGCGTGCGGGAAGATGGCTTGGTCTGGGCGCGCCGCTATGGCTCGGCGCCGCCGTCGCCGTCTTGGCCGGCTGCACCGGGCCGGGCGCCGCTGCTCCGTCAGAACCGCCGCCCGCGCGCTACACGCCCGATCCGGCCTCTCTCGCCCAGCACAGGGCCGCGCCGGAGTGGTTCCGCGATGCCAAGCTCGGCATCTATTTCCATTGGGGTCCCTATACCGTCCCGGAATACGAGACCGAGTGGTATCCACGGCTGATGTATTTCGACGTGCCGCAATCCGAGATTCCGGAGGGGTTGAACGCGGGCGATCACACCAAGGTGCGGGCCTTCCACGAGCGCACATACGGACCCGTGGAAGAATTCAACTATCACGACCTGATCCCGCAGTTCACCGGCGAAGAGTTCGACCCGGAGGAGTGGGCGGATCTGTTCGTCGCGGCCGGGGCGCGCTTTGCCGGGCCCGTCGGCGAGCACCATGACGGCTTCGCCATGTGGGACAGCGTGATCACGCCGTGGAACGCCGCCGACATGGGTCCGAAGCGCGACATCACCGGCGAATTGCTGGCCAGCTTGCGCAAGCGCGATGTGAAGACGGTCGTCACCTTCCACCACGCCCGCCACCTGCAGCGCTACCGCGACATGGACCGCGAGCAGGCGTCCTTCGAGTGGGAAGGCGACTACCTGATGTATTGGGACAGCCACTATCCGTGGACGCCCGGCACGGCGGTGACCTCGGACGATCCCGCGCTGCGCCTGCTCTATGGCAACATGCCGGAGGACGAGTGGCTGGAGGATGTCTGGCTCGGCAAGCTGGACGAGGTGATCGCGCTCTACGAGCCGGACATGATCTGGTTCGATGCCTGGCTGCGCGAGATCCCGGACGAGTATCTCAACCGCTTTTCCGCCAACTACCTCAATGCGGGCGAGCGCTGGGGCAAGGACGTGCTCATCACGGCCAAGAACCTGCAGATCGACCCGGCCTGGGCGGTCGAGGATTTCGAGAAGGGCCGCCGCGCGGAGCTGACCGAAGAGCCTTGGCTGACGGATGATACGATCAGCGACGGCAGCTGGTCCTACACGACCGATCTGCCGGTCAAGCCCTTGAGCCGCGTCGTGCGCGACTTCGTCGATATCGTGTCCAAGAACGGCCAGCTCCTGCTCAACATTTCGCCGGACAAGCACGGCCGCATTCCGAAGAACCAGCGCGACGTGCTGCTGGGGCTGGGTGACTGGCTGGAGGTGAACGGAGAAGCCATCTACGAGACGCGGCCCTGGACGCGCTTCGGCGAAGGCCCGACGGTGCAGACGTCCGAGGGCCACTTCATGGACGCAGTCGATTACGTGGCCGAGGACGTGCGCTTTACCACGCGCGGCGACACGCTCTACGCCATATCGCTCGGCGTGCCGCGCTCGCCGTTCACGATCGCGTCGCTCGGCGATGTCGAGGTCGAGTCCGTCACCCTGCTCGGCGGGGACAGCGATGTTGCCTTCGCCAAGACAGATGACGGCTTGCAGCTCACGTTTGAGCCGCTGCCCGACGCGCCCGCCTACACTTTCAAGATCACGCCCAAACGCTAGGCCATGACCATGACATTCAAACGCCTTTCCCTGCTGCTGCTCGGTACCGCGCTCGCGGCGTGCTCGGCAGACACCTCCACCGAGCCTGCCAAGCCCGCGCCCAAGATTGCGGAGCAACCCGCGCTCGATGTCCAACTCGCCTCCACGGGTGACTATGCGGCCGACTGGTCGCAGCTCGACGCGCGCGAGTTTCCCGCATGGTGGACGGACGCCAAATTCGGCATCTTCATCCACTGGGGTCCATACTCGGTCCCGGCCTACACCACGCCCGGCGAGTATTCCGAGTGGTATTGGGAGCGCATCGGCACGCCTAACACGCCAGATACCGATCCCAAGACGGCCAAGCTGCGCGACGACATGGTCGCCTTCCACCGGGAGCACTATGGCGACGCGCCCTATTTCGACTTCGCGGAAGACTTCACGGCCGACTTCTTCGACGCCGAGCAATGGGCGGACATCTTCTCGGATGCGGGCGCGAAATATGTGGTGATGGTGTCCAAGCACCATGACGGCTTCGCGCTCTGGCCGTCCGAGGAAGCGTCGCGCACATGGGGCCGCCCGTGGAACAGTGTGGAGATCGGACCCAAGCGCGACCTGGTCGGCGAACTGGCCGAAGCCACGCGCGACGAAGACCTGAAATTCGGGCTCTATTATTCGATCTATGAGTGGTTCAACCCGCTCTACAAGAAGGACGACATCGAGCCCTTCCTGCGCGACCACTATGTCCCGCAGTTCAAGGACATGGTGAACCGCTACGATCCCGAGGTCATCTTCATGGACGGCGAGTGGGACTTTAACAGCGATGTCTGGAAGTCCGAAGAGCTGCTCTCCTGGGTCTACAACACCAGCGACGTGGCGGACTCGGTTGTCGTCAATGACCGCTGGGGCGCAGAGTCGCGCCATGTCCACGGCGGATACTACACGACCGAATATGGCGCGGGGCTACCCAACTCCGACCACCCGTGGGAGGAAAACCGCGGGCTGGGCTTCTCCTTCGGCTTCAACCGCGCGGAGAATCTGGAGCACTACCAGACGGGCCAGCAACTCGTGCTCACGCTCATCGACACGGTCAGCCGCGGCGGCAATCTGCTGCTCAATGTCGGCCCCACGGCGGACGGCCGCATCCCGGTCATCATGCAGGACCGGCTCGCCTATATGGGCGACTGGCTGGAGGTGAACGGCGAGGCGATCTACGGCACGACGACCTATGGCCCCGGCCATCAGTGGAGCG
>JAHDEU010000148.1 GCA_020628635.1 Hellea sp.
TCACGTCACTCTTGTCGCCAGTCGCATCAGGACAGGTCCCGGCGAATGCTGGGGAGACTACATACGCAGCGGAGGTCGCGGGTTCGAATCCCGCTGGCGGCAACGCCATGGCTCAGTGGTCAGAGCACCGTTTTCGTCTCCCCCAAAACTCGTCGCCGGGACAGGCAAACGCTTCGGGCGAATGCCGGCGGAACTACATCTGTCAAATGTGCCGGTTGATCCCGGATGTTCCGTCACCCCTTGTCGCCCGAACACCCGACACCGCTCATGGCGAATGCTGCGGGGGACTACATCGTTACTGCGGTCGCGGGTTCGAATCCCGCCGCTCTCGTCACGGGAAACCGAACGAGGCGTAGCTCAGCCCGGTAGAGCACAGCCGTCTCCCCACCCCTTGTCGCCCGAGCGGACCACGCAAACAGGAGAAGACCCATGGAAACCGAATTCGACACCACACTGCACGCCTCCAACGCAGGCTATGACGTCATGCACAACGACAACGGCGTGCCCGTGAAGATCTGGGCGCGCGGCGTTCCGGTCGATGAAAAGGCCCGGAAGCAACTGCTCCGCGCCGCCTCCATGCCATTCATCCACAAGCACATCGCCGTCATGCCCGACGTCCATGTCGGGCTGGGCGCGACCATCGGCTCCGTCATCCCGACCAAGAAAGCGATCATCCCGGCCGCTGTGGGCGTGGATATCGGC
The DNA here is from genome assembly GCA_020628635.1 of Hellea sp. GTDB lineage: Bacteria > Pseudomonadota > Alphaproteobacteria > Caulobacterales > Maricaulaceae > Litorimonas. Next base: position 703 of record JAHDEU010000148.1, read on the forward strand.
TGCGGGATGATGGCGTGCCGCACGACGCTGACGGCCAACGACCTGCCCGACGACCTGAAAGGGCTTCGTTCCGCCATCGAGCGCGCCGTGCCGCATGGCCGCACGACCGGTCGAGGCCGTCGCGACAAGGGCTCCTGGGGCGAAGCGCCGGAGACGTCGCTGGCCGCATGGGCGGGCATTTCGGACCGCTTCGACGTGCTGTGCGACAAGCATCCCACCTTGCGCAAGACCAACAATCTGAAGCACCTCGGAACGCTCGGCACCGGCAACCACTTCGTGGAAGTCTGCCTCGACGGGGAGGACCGCGTCTGGTTCATGCTCCATTCCGGCTCGCGCGGGGTAGGCAACCGGATCGGCTCCTATTTCATCGAGCTGGCGAAGCGCGACATGGAAAAGTGGTTCATCAACCTGCCCGACCGTGACCTCGCCTATTTCGCGGAAGGCACGGACCATTTCGACGACTATGTCGAAGCGGTCGAGTGGGGCCAGGACTTCGCCTTTCGCAACCGTTCTGTCATGATGCAGAACGTCATCCGGGCCGCGCGGAGCGTGATCGCCAAGCCGTTCGACGCCGAAGTCGAAGCCGTCAACTGCCACCACAACTATGTGGAGCGGGAGAACCACTTCGGCGAGAACGTCTATGTGACCCGCAAGGGCGCGGTGCGTGCCCGCCTCGGCGACATGGGCATCATTCCGGGCTCGATGGGGACGCGCTCCTACATCGTGCGCGGGCTCGGCAATGAGCAGTCCTTTCACTCGTGCAGCCACGGTGCCGGACGGGTGATGAGCCGCACACAGGCGCGCAAGGAGGTCTCCATGGAGGAGCACCTCGATGCCGTCGGTCACGTGGAGTGCCGCCGCGACGCGGCCGTGCTCGACGAGACGCCGTCCGCCTACAAGTCCATCGACGCCGTGATGGAGGCGCAGAAGGACCTGGTGGAGGTCGTGCACACGCTGCGGCAGGTTGTCTGTGTCAAAGGCTGAAGCCAGCAGCGGCTGGCTTCAGCAGAACAAAAGTCGTGGGTCGCCTCTTCGGGGCGGCCCACTTTCGTATAGGAATATTCCATGATCACCATAGACGCATCCCAGGGCGAAGGCGGCGGGCAGGTCCTGCGCACGGCCATTTCGCTGTCCTCCATCACGGGCAAAGCCGTCACGCTGGAGGGCATTCGCGGCGGCCGCGCCAAGCCGGGCCTGATGCGCCAGCACCTGACGGGCGTGCGGGCGGCCGCTCAGATCACCGGCGCGACGACGCGCGGTGCGGAGCTAAACTCGCAAACCCTTGCCTTCGAGCCCGGCCCGATCCGTGCGGGCGATTACGACGTCGCGGTCGGCACGGCCGGCTCGACCGTGCTGGTCGCGCAGACCGTGCTGCCGATCCTCGCCTTCGCGGGCGCGCCGTCCAGCCTGACCGTGTCCGGTGGCACCCATGTGAAATGGTCGCCCAGCTTCGAGTTCTTCGCGCGCAGCTTCCTGCCGCAGGTGGGCGCAATGGGGCTGGAGGCGCGGGCCGAGTTGCTCGACCACGGTTTCTACCCGGCGGGCGGCGGGCGCATCCGCGTGGACGTGGAGCCTTGGGCCGAGCGGCGCGCACTGGCGCTGACCGGGCGCGGCGACACTCTCGGCCTCCACGCCGATGTGGTGCTCGCCAATGTCAAACCCAGCGTGGGCCGGCGCGAGCTGGACGTGCTGCGCGAGCGCCTGCCGCTGACATCCGAGGAGCTGCGCGAGGTCGAAAGCCCCGGCGGCGGCAACTGCGTGAGCGTGCATGCGCGCTACGCCAACGTCGAAACGGTCGTGACGGGTCTGGGCGAGCGCGGGGTCAAGGCGGAGCGCGTGGCGCGGGACGCGGCGGACAGCGCGCGGCGCTACCTGACCAGCGAGGCCTGTGCGGGCGAATACCTCACCGACCAGCTGCTGCTGCCCTGCGCGCTGGCGGCGCGGGACGGGCATGTGTCCACCTTCACGGCGACCGAGATCAGCCTGCACACGCGCACCAATATCGACATCATCCGCGCCTTTCTTCGTGTCGAGGTCGAAACAACCCAGACCGACCGGCGTTGCTGGACGGTGGAGATAAGGCCTTCTTCTTGACTGCGGGAAAGGACTCGGGCGCGGGCTGAACCCCGGGGGCGGCCTGCCCCGTAAGTAAGGACCGCAACCAAGAGGTCCCCCCATGTCCAAGAAAGCCATCCTGCTCGGCTCCATCGGCGCCGTTGCCGAAACATCCGACATCCAGCGCCGCGCCTATAACCAGGCCATGGCGGAAGCCGGGCTGAACTGGAACTGGGACCGCGAGACATACTCACGCCTGCTGGAGCAGGCCGGCGGCCGCGAGCGGCTCGACATGCTCTCGGGCGCGACGGGCGAGGGGCTGAGCCCGGAGCAGATCGAGGCCATCCACGCGCGCAAGACAGAGATCGCCTGCGCCGAAGTCCGCAGCTCCGACGTCAAACTCCGGCCCGGCGTCGCCGCCCTCGTCCGCCACGCCAAGAGCAACGGCATGAAGCTCGGTTTCGTCACCTCCACCTACCGCCCCAATGTCGATGCGATCCTGCATGCCGCGGATGGCGATCTGTCAGCTGACGACCTCGACGTCATCATCGTGCGCGACGACCTGCAATCCGGCAAGCCGGACCCGGAAGCCTATGTCAAAGCGCTCGAGCGGCTCGGCATCGACGCCTCTGAAGCCGTCGCCATCGAGGACACGACCAATTCCGTGATGAGCGCGGAGCGCGCCGGGGTCAAAGTCATCGCCACGCCGGGCGAGTTCACGGCCACGCAGGACACCTCCATGGCGGACCTGCGGATTGACGCGTTGGGCGACGGCGCGTCCGTGGACGCCCGCGTGCTGGACCTGCTCGCCGCCTGATGAGGCTCCGCGCGCTCGAACCATTCGGCGTCGAGATCCGCGGCGTGCAGGTCGCGGATGTCAGCCCGTCCCGCGCCGACGACGTGCTGGACGTGGTCTGCCGCGGCCGCGTGGCCGTGTTCCGCGACCAGCGGGCAGACGATGCGGGGTTCGAGCATTTCCTCCAGAGCCTCGGCGAGATGATGTTCACCGAAGGCGAAACGCCTGTCCCCGACACGCCGTCGCTCAACATCGTGACCAACCAGAACCGCACGCGCCCGCCGCGTTCGGTCTTCCACACCGACACCAGCTATGTCGCCCGGCCTCCGGCCTTCACGGCGCTGCGGGCCATCGAGGTGCCAAGCTCCGGTGGGCAGACGCTGTTTTCCGACCAGATCACCGTGCTGGACGCGCTGCCGACAGATGTGCGCGACTGCCTGTCGGGCCGCACCATTCGCCATGCCTATACCGCGCCGGGACTGGCCGAGGTCGCGACCTGGCACCCCGCCCTGCGCCGCCATCCGGTGACGGGTGAGCATGCCCTGTATCTCTCCACGCCCGAGCGCTGCGCCAGCCTGTCGGGAGAAGAGGACGCCCATCGCGGCGCGCGCATGATCCGGGCGCTCTATGCCCGCTCCATCCGCCCGCGCGCGCTCTACGCCCACACATGGCGGCCCGGCGACATCGTGATCTGGGACGACCGCTCCACGCTCCACCGGGCGGACCACAGCAACGTCGTCGGCGCGCGCACCTTCCACCGCGGCATGGTGCGCGGCGAAGTTCCCATAGCAGCCTGAGAGGAAACACCCATGCCCAGAACCCGACCCCTCTCCACGCTCATGCTCGTCGGGTCCTCGACCACGGATGCCATGGCGGAGCTGTCCGAACTCTATGCGCGCGACGCCGTGCGCGCCTTGGCGGGCGTGGCCGACGTCACGCTGATCCGCCGCGCGCCGGACGGGAGGTGGTCGCTGCCGTGGTCGCTGGAGCCGCATGACATCGCGTCCGCCATGCCCATGCCGCTGTCGGCCGCGCTCGGCCTGCTGGTGCATGAGCATTTCGACATCGGCCTGCCGCAGATGTTCTGCCCCTGGGGCATGACCAGCGGGCGGGCGCTGTTCGAACTGCTGGACATTCCCATGATCGGCAACCGCGCGCCGCAAATGGGCATGGGCGCGGATAAGGCGCTGGCCCGCGCCGTCGTCGCGCAGGGCGGCGTTCGCGTGCCTGAAGGCGTCGTGGTCAAGCCGGGCGAGCGTTCAAGCCAGACCCCGCCCCTGCCCGTCATCGTCAAGCCGGTCATGTCGGACAATTCCGAGGGCCTGTCGCTGGTGGAGCGCGCCGAAGACCTCGCCCCCGCTATCGCACACGCCCACGCCCAGGACAGCGACGCGCTGGTGGAGCGGTTCATTCCGCCGGGCCGCGAACTGCGCGTCGGCGTGATCGAGCGCATGACGCCGGACGGGCCGGAGCTCTTCGCCCTGCCCCCGGAGGAATACCCCGTGGACCGCGCCAACCACCCTGTGAGGACGGCCGAGGACAAGCTGGCGCGCGGCGATGACGGGCAATTGCGCCTGGCCGCGAAGACAAAGGACGCCGCCTGGATCATCGACGCGGACGACCCCGCCATCCCCGCCCTTCACGCCGCGGCCATCGCAGCCTGCCGCGCGCTGGGCTGCCGGCATTACGGCCTGTTCGACTTCCGCGTGGACGAGGCCGGGACGCCGTGGTTCCTCGAAGCGGGGCTCTATTGCTCCTTCGCGGACGCATCCGTCGTTTGCACCATGGCGCGCGCGGCAGGTATTTCAACGCAGCAGCTTTTCGTCGACATGGCGGCTCTGGCCAGCGGCGAGAGCGTGTCCGTCGAGATCGCGGACAGCGCGCCCGTCCTCACCGAGACCCTGCTCGCCGCCGAGTGACCTACCGCGCCGGTCCCGCCGCGAGATGGGCGTCCGCGACCGCCTGCAGATAGCCCGCCTGGGTGCGGATGCGGTCCGAGCGGATGGCGTTGACGCGGCGCTGCACGGTCAGCACGTCGAGCAGGATCGCCTCGCCCAGATCGTAGCGTATGCTTTCCAGTTCCAGCGCGGTTTCGGCCGCGCGCGCCGCCACGTCCAGCGCGGCGAGGCGCTGCTCGAACACATGGGCGCGGTCGAACCCGGCGACGAGATCGCGGTAGGCCTCCCGCGCGCTCGCCTCATAGCTCGCAAGCTGCGCATCGACATTGGCCTGCGCCGCATGGACCCGCGCCGCATCCGCCCCGCCGTCGATCAGCGTGTCGGCAATGCTGGCGGTGAGCCGCGCGATGTAGGTGTCGATGTCGAACAGATCAGACAGCGCCAGCCCGCCCGACACGCCGCCCGACAGTGTGATGCCGGGCAGGGTGGCTGCGCGGGTGGCGTCCACATCGGCGACCGTGGCGATCACGGCCAGGCGCGCGGCCTGCACGTCGTGGCGGGCCAGCACGGCACGGCTGGCGAGATCGACCAGGCCGAGCCCGGCATCTGAGACTTCCGGCAGGTCATCC
>JAHDEU010000149.1 GCA_020628635.1 Hellea sp.
GCGGCCGCACCAAGATGAAGATCGCGCCCGGCAGCCAGGGCGGCAAGCGCATGCGGCTGCGCGGCAAGGGCATGAGCGTGCTGCGGTCCAATCAGCGCGGCGACATGTATGTCGAGCTGGCCGTCGAGACGCCCAACAAACTCACCGCGCGCCAGAAGGAGCTGCTTGAGGAGTTCGCCGAGATTTCCGGTGACGAGGTGAGCCCGGAGTCTGATTCCTTCCTCAACAAGGCCAAGCGCTTCTGGGACGAGCTGGTCGATTAGACCCGTGTCCGCCCGGACGCGCTTCGTCCTTTGGCTCGCCGGGCTGTCCGCCATAGCAGGCCCGGTGACGGCCTATCCGATGATCGCGTGGCAGGAGGACGTGGTTGGCGACCTGATCAAGATCGCCGCGCTGATCGCGCTGAGCAGCGCCGTGATCGGCTGGGTTCTGTGGAGCGTTCTGCATGGGCGGCGGGATCGACCTGTCCCGTGGCGCGCGGCAATCGCCGGAGCGCTGACGGCGGGCATCGTCGTGACGATGCCTCTGGCGGGCTTTTCGATGAAGACGGAATTGGGTGCGCTGCTGGACGCGGGAGAGCTCGGCTTGGACACCTTCGCGCAAGCCGCACTTGCCAGCATAGCGGCGGGTCTGTCCGCCTATGTCCACGTCACCAAGGCGTCGCTCGGCGCGGTGCTGCTCAGCGCGGGGCTCGGCTATGCGGTGGCCCGGTTCGCGCGCAGCTAGCGGGGCACGCCCGCCTTCTCCAACTCGGCCGCCAGCGTGCCCGTCAGCCAGTGCAGCGTCATGCGGATGTCCGACGCGACCGACCACCAGGGCGGCTCGCCGAATGCGGCGGGGCTGTTCTTCTCCACGCCGAAATGCGCGATCAGCGCGTTAATGATTATCGCCGCCAGCACGAGGGCGAGCCAAGCCCACGCGCCCGTGAACAGGCAGAACAGGATCGCCGCGCCGCCCACAATGGTCTGCAGATAGTGCAGCGCGCGGGTCGCGGGTTTGGAATGCGCCCGGAGGTAGTCGGGCCAGCTATTCTTCCAGGCTTGGATCATGGTCTGTCTCTACCGGGCGGAAAGTGGCGAAACCGCTAATGACGCTCTCCCACAACCGGTCCGGCTCGTCCTCCTCGCCCACATCGCGCGACAGGTGCCAGAGCGTGCGCAGGTAGTCTCCGTCGCCGTCGGTTCCGACCTGCCCCGACCACGCCGTGACGCTGCCGGGCGGATCGAAGACGACGGTGAAGCCCACGACATCGCCCGTGACCCAGCCCGTGAGGGGGTGGCAGCTATCGGGTTCGATCCGGCCCAGTTCCGAGCAGTAGCGGCCGGACAGGCGGCCATCCTCTGCCGTGTTGATGATGGCGACCGAGCCCGCTTCGTTCTGCCAGACGCCGTCTAGCTCATGTGCTTCAGCGGGCGGGGCGAGGCAGGCGGAGAGCCAGAGGGCCGTGAGCAGCGCGGGTCTCATGAACTCAGCTTTCGCCGGGCCTCGTCCAACGCCTCCAGCTTGGAGTCGAGCGCGTCGGCGGGGATGAGCACTATGCCTTGCTCCGAGACGAATCGTGCGATCATGCCATCCGGCCACGGCGCGTCGCCGTCGCGCGCGAACTGGACCATGGCCGTGCGGAAGGCGCTGCTCTCGCCCTCGAACAGGCGTTCATATTGCTGCCCGTGATAGCTCCCGGGTGCACCGTCGCGGCGGCTGTCATAGATGAACATCGCGCCGCCCAACCCTTTCGCCGCCCGCTGCGACGACAGGAGGTAGCGCAGATCGCCGAAGATGCGCTGTGCGGCCTGTTCGTCGGAGACAGTGAAGTCGTCCGCATAGGCCGCGCGCAAGGCCGGGCTGTCCACGCGCGCGAGAAAGCCCTCCGGCGTGAAACCCGCGCCCTGCAGCGTGCCCGCGCCGTCATAGCTGTTGGCGCCTGCGACGAACGGCAGGTCACGTTGGCGCAAGAGCTGGTCGGGCTGTTCTCGCAAGTGAGGCGCGTCGATGTATGGCAGGTGGTAGGCGTTGAGTTCATTGACGAGCTCTTGCGCCGGAGCGTCCGTGCGCAGCGCGCCGTAGCGGATGCGGGTGCGCTCCTCGTCCGAAGGGTTGTAGGCTTTGGGGAAGGGCCAGGACCCGTAGCCCGCATGCGACCATGCCTTGTGGAACAGGCCGTCTGCGCGGTCGTCCACCATCATCAGTTGCACGCCCATGCCGCCCGCGCTGTGGCCGAACAGGGTGACATTGTCGGCGTCGCCGCCGAAGCGCTCTATATTGGCCTGCACCCACTGGAGTGCGGCGACCATGTCGGCCTGCCCGAAATTGCGAGGGCTTTTCTCGTCCCAGCCCGGCCAGTCGTGAAAGCCCAGCTTTCCGAGGCGGTAGTTGAAGGTGACGACCACGAAGCCGTCATCCGTGAAGGTGGCGGGGCCGTCGCCGCCAAAGCCATTGATGAACCCGCCGCCATGGATCCAGACCATGACGGGGGCGTTGCGGGCCTCTTCCGGCGCGAACACGTTCAGGAACAGGCAGTCCTCGACCATGACGGTCTGGCCGCGCTGCGGGCAGGCGGGACCCATGGACTCGAACGGGGCTGCGTCGGCCCAGTCGGCCTTGAGTTCCGGGAGTTCCCAGCGCTCGGCCGTGGCATAGGGGATGCCCAGCCACTGCGTCTCGGACGCGCCATCCGGTGCCGCGATGGCCGTGCTGCAGCCGGCTAGGAGCATAGCGGGAAGCAGCCTACGCACCGACAAACCCCAGCACGAGATAGGCCGCGACCGTCAGCCCACCTGCCGTGAGCGCGTAAGGGAGCTGGGTGCGGATGTGGTCGATATGGTCAGAGCCGGTGGCCATGGACGCGATGATGGAGGTGTCGCTGGTCGGGCTGCAATGGTCGCCGAACACGCCGCCGCCGACCGCCGCCGCGATGGCGAGCGACGGGTCGAGTCCGTAGCTCTGCGCCAGCGGCACGGCGATGGGGATCATGATGGCGAATGTGCCCCAGCTGGTTCCGGTCGAGAACGCCACGAAGCAGGCGATGAGAAACACCAGCGCAGGCATGAGCGCGGGGCTCAGGAAAGCGCTGGTGACATCGGCCGTGTACACACCCGTGCCCAGCTGGTTGCGGCAGAGATCGCCCAGCGCAAAGGCCAGCAGCATGAGGATGGCCAGCGGCACCATGCCCGCCATGCCCTTGAGCGCCTCGTCGAAGCTCTCGCGAATGCCGAGAATGCCTTGCAGCTTGGCCATGACCATGGCGAGCAAGGTCGCGAAGGTGGTGGCGTAGAGCACGGCGGAGCTGCCGGAGCCGGAGCGCATGCGGCTGAACAATGTCTCGCCCTCGCCCGTCATGATCAGGAAAGTCGGGACCAGGACCACCATGGCCGCGATGGGCAGCACCATGTTGATCGCGCGCTTGGGCGTGCCGGGGCTCGAGCCGACCTGCAGCGTGTCGTCCGGCAGCATGGGCGTCGCGCCGTCGCGCAGCAGCGTGCCGCGCGCTTCGGCCGTGCGCATCTCGCCAATGTCGCGGCGGCTGACGATGACGATGAGCAGGATGACCACAATGAGCATGGGATAGAAATTGAGCACGGTCGCCTGCAAGAGCTGCGAAAACGGCTGGTCGAGACCTTGGGCCGCTATCAGCCCCATCAGATAGGCCCCCCACGCATTGAACGGCATGAGCACGGACGACGGCGCGGATCCCGTATCCGCGATCAGCGCCAGCTTCTCGCGCGGCATGCCGAGCCGGTCGGCGACCGGGCGGTAGAGCGTGCCGACCGTGAGGATGGAGATGTTGGACTCGATGAAGATCAGCAGCCCGGTGCCGAGCGCGAGCAGTTCGACGAGCACGCGCTGGTCACGGGCTTCGGCCTTCGCCATGCGCCTGTCGAGCCAGCCGAGCAGTCGTTCAATGAAGCCCTCCACCCCGCCGGAGCGCTGGATCAGCCGGATCAGCGCGCCCACGACGAGGGTGAAGATGATGATCCGCGCATTGCCCGCGGAGCCGAACACGCTCACCGCCGCGTCGATGGTGTCGAACGTCGCACCGAGCGGGTTCCAGCCGGCGAGGATGAGGTAGCCCGTCCACAGGCCGAGCGCGAGGCTCAAGAATACCTGCCGCGTGAGCAGCGCCAGCGCGATGGCCAGCACGGGCGGCACGAGCGAGAGCCAGCCGGCGGTTTGGGAAACGTCCATGCCGCGCGCTCTGCCGTGCGGGGGGCGGGGTTGCAAGGCGTGTGGGTAGTGACTTGGAAACCGGGTCGAGACGAGAAAGGCCCCGGCCGCAGGGGCCGGGGACGGGCATGAGCTCTTTTCGTCATCCCGGCCGGGCGAACGCGGCGAGTCTGGGGCCGGGGCCTGTCGGCTGTGGGACCAAGCCAGCGTCTATCAGCCCGACAGGTCCCGAAACAGCAGGCCATGCCCTTGTCCGGGACAAAGTGAGATATCAAGGAACTGCCCCTCTCCCTGAGGGAGAGGGTGCCCGAAGGGCGGGTGAGGGTTTCAGAACCCGGAGAGTCTCTCCCAAACCTGAAACCCTCATCCGGCCTGTCGGCCACCTTCTCCCTGAGGGAGAAGGACGACCGCCGAGGAAACGGAGTTCCGCCGCTGACCCAGCCTAGCCATCCCAACACTCCCCCGCTAACCCACGCTCGAAAGGGAGGCCACATGTCCAATCTGTTCCGGCGCGAGGCCATCGCGCGGCGCTCGCGCGCGCTTTACGGCGAGGTGCGGTTGCGCGCGCCCCTGCCCGGCTGGGCGGTGGCGGCGCTGGTGCTGGGCAGCCTCGCCGTGATGGCATGGATCCTGTTCGGGCTGGATGTGGACGGCCAGACCGTGTGGAGCTGGCTGCGTGGCTAAGCTGCCTGTCATATTGCAAACGGAAACGACGGAGTGCGGGCTGGCCTGCCTTGCCATGATCGCGCGGTACCACGGCCACGATGTCGATCTGAACAGCTTGCGCGAACGCTACCTGCTGAGCAGCCGCGGCACCTCGCTGAAGCAGATCATCAAGATTGCGGGCGAGCTGTCGTTTTCCCCCCGCGCGCTGCGGGTCGATCTGGACCAGCTGGACAAGCTGCAACTGCCCGCCATCATCCATTGGGACCTCAACCACTATGTCGTGCTGTCGCGCATTCGGGGGAAGACGGCCGAGATCGTCGATCCGGGCGTCGGGCGGCGGACTCTGCCTCTGTCCAAGCTGTCCGACCACTTCACGGGTGTGGCGCTGGAGCTGACCCCGGCGGCAGATTTCGCGCCCGTCGCGGACCGCATCCGGCCCAAGCTGACCAATCTGTGGTCCAAGCTGATCGGCGCGAAAGCGGCCATTGCGCAGACGCTGGCTTTGTCAGTCGCCCTGCTCGCCACGGTCCTGCTCGCGCCGTTCTTCTTTCAGCTCATCGTGGACGCCGTGCTGCCGGGGGTGGGCGAGACGGGTGACCGGCGGCTGCTGATTGCGCTGGTCGTGGGCTTCGGACTGCTCGCCGTCATGCGCGCCGTGCTGGAAGCCGCGAGAGGCTACACCATCGTGACATTCGGGGCGCAGCTGTCGCGTCAGATGGTGGGCAACATCTTCCGCCATCTGGTGCGCCTGCCCGTGCGCTATTTCGAACGCCGCCATGTCGGCGACATCATCAGCCGCATGAACTCGACCCAGCCGATCCAGGAGGCGCTGTCGCAATCCGTCGTGGCCGTGCTGATCGACGGCGCCATGGCCGCGATCATGCTGGTCGTGATGATCGCATTCTCCCCGCTGCTGGCACTCATCGTGGTGGTCGCGGCCGCGATCCTCATCGGGGCGACGCTGCTGATCTATCCAAGGCTGCGCGCCACGCAGGAGGAGGCGATCTACGCAAGGGCGCTGGAGAACTCCCACGTCATCGAGAGCATCCGCGCGAGCACGACCGTCAAGCTGTTCGGGCGCGAAGCCGAGCGCGAGGCGAGCTGGGCGAACCTGTTCACCGACTATGTCAACGCGGAGGTCGGGCACCAGCGCTGGACCGTGGCGACGACATTCGCGCAGACGCTGGTCAACGGGCTGCAGGTGGTCGCCGTGGTCGGCGCGGCGGCGTGGTTGATGAC
>JAHDEU010000150.1 GCA_020628635.1 Hellea sp.
ACGGCCAGTCCGATCAGGGCGTGTGTGGTCGTGTTCACGGCCCCGCGCTTCGCGCTTGGGCGAGGCAGCGTCAATCGCCTTCAGGTCGGATGCCATTGTAGTTGGCGCGGACGAAGTCGCGGATGGCGGCATTGTCGCTGTCGATGTCGGGCGTGAGCGGCCACAGGCGGTCGAGCACCACCGTCCTGCGCGCCGCGTCGATGCCTGCGATGAAGACCGGAACGCCCGCCGCGTGCGCGATGCGCAGGTAACCGCGGCGGTATTCCGTGACGGGTTTCCGCGTGCCTTCGGGCGTGATGCCGAGAAAGCCGGCGTCCACGCTGCCGAACCAGTCGGCCATTTGCTGAGGCACGTCGCGCGCGTCGCGGCGGTCGATCGCGATGCCGCCGAGCGCGCGCCAAAGCGGGCCCAGCGGCCAGACGAACGCCTCGCGCTTCATCATCCAGGAAAAGCGCAGGCCCTTGTCGAGCATCGCGCCCATGGCCAGTGCGAGGTCCCAATTGGATGTGTGCGGTCCGCCGATGATGATGGCCTTGGGCACGTTGGGCAGATCGCCTTCGAGCCGCCAGCCCATGAGCCTGTAGACGAGCCGTCCGATGGACTGGGTCAGGCGATTGCCCGCTCTCGGGTAGAGTATGGCAGTCGGTTCACCCGAAAGGGTCGTGGTGCTTTCGGATAACATCGCTGCGCCATTTCTAACGCAGGTTATGATTTAATGCGAGTCCCCTTTAACCGGGCGCAAATATCCGAACCCGTATCAGCTCTGCGCGGCCGTCTTCTCGCGCGGGAGCATGCCCTCATAGCGGCCGCGGACGTAGTCGCGGATCGCGGCATTGTCCGCGCGCATGTCGTCGGTGAGCTCCCAGACGCGGTCGAGCACCATCACCTTGCGGCGTGCATCAATGCCGACGATGAAGAGCGGTACGTCGGCGGCGCGGGCTATGTGGAGATAGCCGCGCTTGAACTCGGACACGCCGTGGCGCGTGCCTTCGGGCATCAGCCCGAGATAGCCCGCATCGACGCTGTCGAACCAGCGCGCCATCTGTTTGGGAAGCGAGCTGCCGCGACTGCGGTCGACCGGCACCGCGCCCAGCGCGCGCCAGACGGGGGCGAGCGGCCAGATGAAGGCTTCGCGCTTCATGATCCAGGAGAAGCGAAGACCCCGAGACAGCATTGCGCCGAGACACAGCGCGAGATCCCAGTTCGACGTATGCGGCGCGCAGATCAGCAATGCCTTGCGCAGGGGAGGGAGCTCGCCCTCCACGGACCAGCCCAAAACGCGCAGTATCAGACGCCCGAGCGCGCGGGTGAACGCATTGCCGGAGCGCGGATAGACGGGCGCAACTGTCACGCCCGTATAGCTGTCGAGTGTGTCGGTCTGCATCAGGAACGCCGACTACCCGCGCGGCGGCGCGGTTGCGACCCAACTTGTTGCACGGTGCGCATTCACGGCGGAAGGCGCTTCAACGCGATGAGCCAATGCTCAGTCGCGCTGCGGGTTGATGCCCTCATAGTTGGCGCGGACATAGTCGCGGATGGCGTCATTGTCGGTCTCGATATCGCCCGTCAGCGGCCAGATGCGGTCCAGCGTCAACACCTTGCGGCGCGCATCCACGCCCGCGATGAAGACCGGAACACCCGCCGCATAGGCGATGCGCAGATACCCGTTGCGGTAGCCCGCCTTGGAGCTGCGCGTGCCGGTCGGCGTGATACCGAGATACATCTTGTCGCGCCGGTTGAAGACCTCGGCCGTCTGCTCGACCACGCCGCCGGCCGCCTTGCGGTCGATCGGGATGCCGCCCAGCCGCTTGAACAGGCCGCCCAGCGGGTTGGCGAAGGCTTCGGCCTTCATCATCCAGTTCAGCCGCAGATTGGTCGACATCTGCATGCCGAGCGACAGCGGCAGGTCCCAATTCGAGGTGTGCGGCGCGCCGACGATGACGAGCTTGTCCTCGCTCGGCCATTGGCCCTCGACCTTCCAGCCCATCAGGGCGAGGATCGTCTTGCCGACCCAGCGCGTCACCGCGCCGCCCTGGCGCGGATAGGTGCCGCCGACAGCGCGCACCGCGCCCGGTTTGCGAAAGGTCGGCAGGTTGGGTGTGGGGATTTTCGGCCGTGGCAGGGGAGTCGCTTCCATAACTGCCGTTACGTCATAAGTGACAGAAAGCTCAATTACAGATGCGTCAGGGAGGTGGTGAAAATGCTGCGCAAAACGCGCCGCGACAGCCTAGAATTGATTTTCCGGCCTGACGCCGACCCAGGTCGCATCGACATAGTCCTTGATGGCCTTGGCGTCCGCCGCCATGTCGCCCGTCAGCGGAAACTCGCGGTCCAGCACGACATGCTTGTTGGGACCGTCAAAGGCGCAGATGAAGACCGGCACGTTGGCCGCATAGGCCACGCGCAGAAAGCCCGTCTTGTAGCGGTCCACCTTGGAGCGTGTGCCCTCGGGCGGAAATCCGACGCAGACCCTGTCCTCGGTCTCGAAGAAGCGCTCCAGCTGCCGCACGACATTCGCGCCCTTGGAACGGTCCACCGGAAAGCCGCCGATGGCGCGGATCAGCGGCCCGAGCGGCCAGAAGAACCACTCCTTCTTGATCAGGAATGTATATTTGAACCCGGAAGCGAGCATGGCCAGCGAGGCGGCGACCGCGTCCCAGTTGGATGTGTGCGGCACGCCGATGATGACGAATTTCGGCGCGTCCGGCATGCGGCCCTTCAGCTCCCAGCCGATGAGCTTCAGCCCGAGCGAGCCGATCGCGCGGGTGAACGCATTGCCCATGCGCGGGGAGTGCTCCGACATGTGGGGGTTGTCATATTTCATGGGTGGGACGGCGTGTGTGTGGTCGTTCCGCGCGCGATTACATCACGTGATTAGAATTGGAATACCAACACTGCAATGGATGTGCATCTGGCCTTGCGTCCCGGAGAGAACACCGCTTGCAGGGCTGGTCGCGCTGACTGGCGCAGGTTGAAACCGTCGCGACTGGCCGTTAGGGTTGTGGCGCCGAGGCGGCTCTTGTCAGGTCGGGGCTGTGTGAGGGCGGGGAGGCCGTATGACGCGCAAGATAGCATCCAACAGCAGCAGCCTGCCGGGCCTGCGCTGGCTCCGCGCGGGGGCCGCGCTGTCGATATGTCTGGCAATCGTGACGGCGGCGCCCGGCGCGGCGGCGGATGCGCCGAGCGTTTCCGACTTCGCGCAGAAGCCTGCCATCTCCGAGGTCGCGCTGTCACCGGATGGCAACCGGATCGCCGTGGAGATGCACGACCGCGACAGCTACTGCATGGACGCGCAAAAGCGCGTCCTGCCGCCGGACAGCTGCGCGGCCAAGGACCGACACTACGAGGTCAGGACGTCCGTGCGCACGCTGCGGCGACTGGATCCGCAGGCGGGCGATGCGTCGCATTTTCTTGTTCCTGCGGGCATGCAGGTGCGGTGGCTGGACTGGGCCTCGGACGACACATTGCTGGTGTCCCTGACCACGCCCTTCCGCTTCGAGGGCCGCAAGTTCTACTTCCCGTCCACGCGGGTCGTTTCCATCTCCGCGAGCCAGTCGCGCGAGCCGGTCGTGCTGTTCGATGGCGAGAACCGCATCCTGTCGAGCAATCTGGCGCTCGACCGCGTGGTGGACATGCTGCCCGAGGATGCGGACCACATCATCATGGGCGCACGCCGCAATGACGATCTGGACCTGTTTCGCGTCAACGTGAACACCGGCGCATCGGACCGCATCGCCAAGGGCAAGTCGCGCACTCTGTCATGGACCACGGATGCGTCCGGCGCGCCCGCCATCCGCATGGACTGCACAACCCGGTCCTGCCGCAAGATCAATGCCTACCGCCCGGCCGACGGGGCCGACCCGAATGACGAGCGGACGGATTGGGTCCGCTTCCGGTCGTTCAAGACGACGGAGCGCGGCGAAGAGCGCATTCTGGACCTGCTGCCGCTGGGCGCGACCACGACGCCGGACGAGTTCTTCGTCATGGACTACAGCGAAACCGCACCGCGCCGGGCCGTGCGCGTTTACAACATCCGCACGGACCAGATGGTGCGAACCGTGTTCGAGGACCCGGATTACGATGTCGAGACGGCCTCCGTTCACCCGGTCACCCATGAACTCGCCATGGCCCAGATCTGGCGCGACCGGGTGGACTACCATCTCGGCGACGCCGCCCTGGCCAAGCATCTGCGCGCCATCAACCGCTTCTTCGACGATGCGTGGAACGTCTCACTGCGGCAGGTCGCGCTGGACCGGAGCGCGGCATTGGTCTTCGCCAGCGCCCATGACGAACCGGGCGGCTACTATCTCTATGACTTCGACACCAACATCGTGTCGCCCGTCGGCGCGGTCAGCCCCGGTGTCACGGACCGGCTGCGCCATACCACGCGGCGTATCGACCTGCCCATGCGCGACGGCACGACCATCACGGGCTACCACACAAGCCCCAAGGCGAATGCGAGAAACCGGCTGATTGTCATGATCCACGGCGGCCCGGAAGCGCGCGACAGGCTGGACTATGACCGCGACACGGCCTTTCTCGCCTCGCGCGGCTATGACGTCCTGCGGCTGAACTTCCGAGGCTCGTCCGGCTATGGACGCGCCTTTGCCGAGGCAGGCTACCGCCAATGGGGCGGTGTGATGCACACGGACATCGTCGACGCGACGCGACACATGCAGGCGGTGACGGCGGCCACGCCGGAAACCAGCTGCATCATGGGCTATAGCTATGGCGGCTATGCGGCACTGCTGGCCGGCGCGCGGCAGGCGTCGCTCTACAATTGCGTGATCGCGGGCGGCGGGCCGAGCGATCTCGTCCAGGTTCTCAAGGACGAACGCGACGACCACGGGCGCAAGTCCGACAGCGTACGCTACTGGTCCAAATCCATCGGAGACCGCAAGGCGGACAAGGCCATGCTGCAGGCCAGCTCGCCGATCCACATGGCGTCGTCCTTCGACGATCCGGTGTTCATCGTGCATGGCAAGACCGACCGCGTGGTGAGCGTGGAGCACAGCCAGCGCATGGTCGAGCGGCTGGAGGATGCGGGCGTCGATGTGGAATATCTCGAACTGCCAAACGGCCACGGGGGATGGTCCACGCGCTCCACCGAGCGATATCTGGACGGGTTGGAGCGTTTTCTGGACCGCGCCTTTGCCGCGTCAGCGACCGCCCCGTCGGAGGCCGCCCCGCGCTAGCCTGCGCGTCGCGCCGTCCGAGGCTTGCGACGGCGCGCGGGCGGCGTTAACGGGCGGCCTCACTGACCACCCTCTCTTTGGAGCCTATTCGTGGCCGAACCGCAAAACGGCGTCAGCGCTGATGACGTGTCCAAGATCGCGCGCCTTGCCCGACTCCATGTCGCGCCGGACCAGCGCGCGGCGATCGCCGAGGACCTCAACGGCATCCTCGCCTGGATCGAGCAACTCCAGGAGGTCGATGTGGACGGCGTGGAGCCGATGACCTCGGCCGTCGACATGCGCGCGCCCATGCGCGACGACACGGTGACCGCAGGCGGCATACGCGATCTTGTGCTCGCCAATGCGCCCAAGAAAGAGGACGGCTTCTTCGTCGTGCCTCGGTCTGTCGAGTAGTCGGGGAGAAGGATTATGTCGGACCTCACGAAACTCACCCTGGCAGGCGCGCTGGACGGCATGGCGACGGGGGAGTTTTCCTCGCTTGAGTTGACCGACGCGCATATTGCGGCGTGCGAGAGCGCGACCCAGCTCAACGCCTTCATCACACCGACGCATGAGCTCGCGCGCGAACAGGCGAAAGAGTCGGATGCGCGCCGGGCCGCTGGCACGGTCGGAAAGCTCGAGGGCGCGCCGCTGGGCATGAAGGACCTGTTCTGCACCGAAGGCGTCAAGAGCACGGCGGCGAGCAAGATCCTCGGCGACTTCACCCCGCCCTACGAGTCCACCGTTTCGGCCAACATGAAAGCCGACGGCATGGTCATGCTCGGCAAGCTGAACCTCGACGAGTTCGCGATGGGGTCTGCCAATGAGACATCGGCCTATGGTCC
>JAHDEU010000151.1:0-3493 GCA_020628635.1 Hellea sp.
ATCCGCGCGCACGGCGTCGCGTTCCTGGGTGAAGGTGACGCGGCTGACGTCCTCGGTGAAGTCGGTACGGCATTCGTCCAGGCTGCGCTCGGCCACGAAGACGCAGGAGCAGACCTTCTTCGCCCCATAGGCGCTGGCGATGGGCGCGAACTTCAGCAGCGGGCGCGCGAATACGGCGTAGGCCGCGATGGCGGCGAGCAGCAGCACGGCCGCGACCCAGAAAATCACTTTGACGCCTCTCATGGCCGCTCTGTAGGCACGGCCCCATGCGCCCGTCCAGTCTTCTGCTCTCCGCCCTGATGCTCCTGCCCGCGACGGCTGCGGCCCAGGACCTCGTCCCGCTGCCCGAACAATCCGACATCGTGTCCTGGCCGACGCGGGGCTGGACTGAAGGCGAGACTATCGACATCGACGACATCATCGGCGCGGACTTCAACACGCCGTCCGACATAACGGGCCAGACGCGCGGGCTGGTCGTGGTGCGGGGCGGGCGCATCGTGTTCGAACGCTATGCGGACGGGTTCGACGCGGACACGCGCCATGTCAGCTGGTCCATGGCCAAATCGGTCACCCACGCGCTGGTCGGGCGCGCGGTGGAACTGGGGCTGATCCCGGATATCGACGCGCCCATGCCGGGCGCCTTTTCCGGCGACGACCCGCGCGGCCGCATCAGTTGGCGCCACTGGCTGCAGATGCTCGACGGGCTCGACTATGCGGAGATCGGGGTGGAAGGCCTCGACAATGATGTCATCCAGATGATGTACGGCCCCGGCCGGTTCGACGTGATCGATTTCGCGCGCGACGAGTTCACAGCCGAGCATACGCCCGGCACGCATTGGAACTACTCCACGGCCGGCTACCACATCATTTCCCGCGCGCTGCAGTCGCTGATCCCGGATATCTGCATCGACGCCAGCGCCGACCCGCGGACCTGCCGCGCCAATCCGCGCGTGACCAGCGACTGGCTCGACCGCGAGTTCTTCGCACCGCTGGGCCTCGATGCGGTGGAGGAATACGACCACGCCGGCACTCTGCTGGGTGGGTCGCTGATCTATATGAGCGCGCGCGACTTCGCGAAGTTCGGCCTGCTCTACCTGAGAGACGGCGTGTGGGAGGGCGAGCGCTTCCTGCCCGAGGGCTGGGTCGATTTCGCGCGCAGCAATCCGGAAGGGTCCGACAGCAATCTCTACGGCGCTGGCTTCTGGCTGAGCCCGGAAAAGCCCGACAATCCGGACACGCTCATGCCGCCTCCCCATGATGCCTTTCATGCGGGCGGGCATGAGGGCCAGACGATCTGGATCGTGCCGAGCCGCGACATGGTCATCGTGCGCGTCGGGCTGATGCCCAACGGGCCGGAGAGCTGGAACGGGCTGTTCGCGATGAACCAGTCGATTGCCAGCGCGCTAGACTGACCCAAACGCCTCGCCGACCAGTTCCTCGGACAGGGTCCAGAGCTTCTCCGCCGTGGCCGCGTCCCTGATCCACGGCTTGGCACCGCCGGACGCATCCGCCTCGTCGTTGTTGGCATAGGCCACGCCGCAATTCTCCAGATAGGCTCCGCCATGGCCGGAGAGATCGGCCGTCGCCGCAAAGCAGGTCGTCGCCGCGCCCTGCGGGATGGTTTTCAGCCCGCCTGGCTTGTCCGATTTCGCGGCCGCCGCCATCATCTCCATCAGGCGACGCACGTCGTCCTCATCAAGGTGCCGTCCTAGATTGGTGACGATGCCGCCGGGATGGACGGAGTAGGACTGCAGCCCGATGTCGGAATAGCGCCGGTGCAGTTCCAGCGCGAACAGCGCATTGGCGGATTTGGAGCGGCCATAGGCCTGCCACTTGTCGTAAGACTGGTCCGCGTAGTTCGGGTCGTCCAGATCGACCTCTCCGCGGTGATGGGCGCGCGATGACAGCGTCACGACCCGCGGCTCCCGCCCCTCGTTTGCCGCCGCCTTCAGCGCGGGCATGAGGCGGCTGGTCAGCAGGAAGTGGCCCAGATGGTTGGTGCCGAACTGCATCTCGAAGCCATCGACGGTCTCGCCCTTGGGGCACGCCATCACGCCCGCATTGTTGATCAGCAGGTCCAGCACTTCGTAGTCGCGCACGAAGAGCGTGGCGAAGGCGCGGATGCTGTCGAGGTCTGCGAGGTCCAGCTGCATGACCTCGACATCCGCTGTGGGTGTGTCGGCGACAATGGAATCAGTCGCTGCCGCGCCCTTTTCCATGTCGCGCGCGGCGATGACGACCGATGCGCCTCTCGCCGCCATGGCGCGTGCGGTTTCCAGCCCCAGCCCGGACGCCCCGCCCGTGACCAGCACGCGGCGGCCGCTGAGGTCCATGTCTCCGAGGATATCCTCGGTCGTGCTTTCGAACCCGAATTCAGACATGGCAAACTCCCCTTGATTGCTTTGCGGCATGATTCTCGCATGAGGCGAGAGCGCGCAATGTTTTGCCGGATGCACAAGGCTGGACCGATGTGCTAACTCGGCAGTGTTGGGAACTATGTGGAGGCTCCTATGATTTTTGGCAAACGAACTCTGATCGCGGCCGCCGCGCTGCTCGCCACCGCGCTACCGGGCGCGGCCCATGCGCAATTCGGCGATGTGTCGCCCGTGCTGCTGGTGGAGACAGGCCCCAGCGACAATCCGGAATACCGCCGCATGGTGTTCGTGAAATACCTGTCCGGCAACCGCGTGTCGGTGAACTACAAGGCCTATAACCGCACTGAATTCATCCAGGTCCCGGCGACCACGCCCCAGGACATCGTCAGCGCCTGCGCCAACGGCCCGGCGAGCTCCTTGCGCGAGATCGACCAGTTCGCCCGCGACGAGGCCCGCGCCAAGCGCCGGGGGGAGCCCCCCAAAGTGGTCCGCTTCTGCGTCAAGAACGTGCAGAACTGGGAAGGCGGCGGCCGCACCCGCTACATGGACCCGATCTTCGACGGCATGCCCTATGCGGCGTCGCTGAACAACTAGGCTGGCCCTACCGTCAGGGAAATCTAGCCAGCGGCCCCGGGACGAGCCCGGGGACGTGCGAACTTCCAAGGTGGTTGTTGCCCCCGGCCCCCGTGCCGGGGCCGCCGGCTTGGTGTCTCCGAAACCTGCAGCGCAAATTCCGAACTTTCCCTATTGACCACACCTGTAGTCGTGCGCTACGGCTACATATGTAGTCGATAGGAGACGATCATGCCCAGCGAACCGGGAACAGCCCGCATTTCCATCGCAGCCTCGGAGCTGCCACTCATGGATGCGCTGTGGCACACACCCGGCCTCGCGGCGAGCGAGGTCCATGCGAAGGCCGGCGACGGCCGCTCGCTGCAGACCATCAAGACCCTGCTGTCCCGGCTCGTGGACAAGGGCGCGCTGCGCACAGAGCCGCAGGGCCGCCGCCACCTCTACCACCCGCTGATCAGCCGCGACGCGCACGCCGCGCGCTCGGTGCGCTCGCTATCGGACAGGCTGTTCGGCGGCCGCGCCGCGCCCATCGTGGCGCATCTGGC
>JAHDEU010000151.1:3593-6004 GCA_020628635.1 Hellea sp.
TGCCGGAGCGTAGCGTCGAAACCGCGCCGCAGACATTCGCGCCAGCCTATTCCCTGCCCTTGGACTCTGCCCCCGTCCCGGTCGTTGCACCGGTGATTTCGGCGGATCAGATATGGACGGCGCTGATAGCCGTTTGGCTCATCGGCGCCATGGTCGGGCTGTTCCGTCTGGTCGCCGGCCACCGCCGCTACCGCGCCGCAAGGCTGGCGCATTCAAGCCCGGCGCCCGCGTCCATCGACGCGATCGCGCGCGGCATCGCCGCCGACATCGGCATGCGCCGGCCGCCGCAGCTGCGTCTCGCCCATGACGGCACGGGTCCGCTGGTGAGCGGCCTGGTCCGCCCGCTCGTCATCCTGCCGCGCGATGCGGAAGCCGACTTCACGCCGGAGCAGCTTCGCCTCGCTTTGCTGCACGAGACGCTGCACATCCGCCGCGGCGATCTCTGGACGGCGAGCGTGATGGCCGCCGCCCGCGCCGTCTTCTGGTGGCACCCGCTGGTTCACCTCGCCTGGCCGCGTTTCCGCGCGGACCAGGAAGCGGCGTGTGACGCCCATCTCATCCGCGTGACCGGCGAAGCCGCCCGCGCATCCTACGCCGCGACGCTTCTGCGCGCAGCCCGCCTGTCGGGGGGTGCCAACCCCGGCCAAACAGGGGCAGCGCTCGCGCTGTCCCTCCACCATCCCGTAAAGGAGAGACTGATGACCCTGTCGTCCAAACCCAACCACCGCGGCCGCGCCGCCCTTGCCTGCGCACTGCTGGCCAGCGCTGCCATCGCCGCGCCTGTCAGCTTCGCCGACCCGCCAGCAGAGACCACCCAGACGAAAACCACATCCATCATCAGCATGCGCGACAACGGACAAGGCTTCGACATCCGCACGCAGGATGGCGAGCGCACCTATCTGCGCGTCAGTCGCGATGGGACCACCGAGCAGCTCACCCGTGAGCAGATGCAGGAAGAATATGGCGTGGATTTCGAGGATATCGTTCGCCCGCCCGCGCCGCCCGTTCCCGGCGAACCTGGCCTGTCCCCGCAGGCGCCACCACCCATCGCAGGCACCTTCACCTTTGACATGGACAGCGGAACTTTCGGTGCGGTGGACCCGAAGCGCTTCGAGTTCTTCAAGGAGTTCGAGGGCCGGTTCGACCCCGAGGATATCCGCGCCATGATCGCCGAGCACAAGGACAACGGCACCGCCTTTTCCTTCGCCTTCCCCGGCAAGTCCTTCGACCAGCTCCGCTCCACCGAGGCTCGCCTTCGGTCAGCGGAAGCCACTCTGTCAGCCGTCGAGACCATGCTGGGCGATCTGGACACGGAGATGAATCGCGACGTGAAACGCGCCGTCCGCGATGCGGAGCGCGACTTGGAGAAAGCCAAGGCCTCGCTGGAGAAAGCCCGCAAGCGCGCTGCCGAGGAATAGCCCCCTTTCGTGACAAAGCGCTCACGAAATGAGCTCCCGCCTTTGAACCCAGGCGGGGGCTCGCCTATGTTGTCCGCCATGAAGCAGGGCATCCTATCCGCGCTCGCGGCCGCGACACTCTCACTCGGCGTGACGTCGCCTGCGACCGCGCAGTCATCCACCGTGCGGCAGGTCCCGTCGTCGCAGTCCGAAGTCCAGCTCTCCTACGCTCCGGTCGTCAAGCAGACCGCCCCGGCCGTGGTGAACATCTTCACCTCGCGCACGGTGCGGGTCCGCCGGTCCTTTTTCGACGAGATGTTCGGCATGGGCCGCGCGCCCCAAGAACGCACGGAGAGCTCGCTCGGCTCCGGCGTCATCGTGAGGGACCGCGGCATCATCGTGACCAACGCCCATGTCATTCGCGGCGCGGACGAGCTGCGGGTCGTGCTGAACGACCGGCGCGAATTCCCGGCCGAAGTCATCGCCCAGGACGACGAGACCGACATCGCCGTGCTGCGCATCGATCCCGGCTCCGAGCGCCTGCCGACCCTGCCGCTGGAAATGAGCGGAGACCTGGAGATCGGCGACATCGTGCTGGCCATCGGCAATCCCTTCGGTGTCGGCCAGACCGTGACCTCCGGCATCGTGTCCGCGCTGGGCCGCACCAATGTGTCCAATGTATCGAGCTTCATCCAGACCGACGCCGCCGTGAACCCCGGCAATTCGGGCGGCGCGCTGGTGAACCTGAACGGCGAGTTGATCGGCGTGAACACGGCCATCTTCTCGCGCTCGGGCGGCTCCAACGGTATCGGCTTTGCGATCCCGGCCGAGCTGGTCGGGCGCGCCATCGACAGCGCCGTGACGACGGGCGAGATCGTGCGCCCGTGGATCGGCGCGCGCACCGACGGCGTGGACGCCGCCATGGCAGCCGCGCTGGGCCTCGACCGGGCCAAGGGCGCGGTCATCAACGAGATCCTCGCCAGCGGTCCGGCGGGACGCGCGGGCCTGCGCAAG
>JAHDEU010000152.1 GCA_020628635.1 Hellea sp.
GGGGGTGGTGCCCGTCAGGGCGGTGGGGGCTCTGTCGGCTACAGACCTGCGCCTGACGAGAGAGCCCCCTCCGTCATCGCCATGCTAGCGCATGTCGCTGCCACCTCCCCCTGAAGGGGGAGGAACACGATGGGTTGTCCAAATCAAGTTCCTCCCCCGCAAGGGGGAGAGGGACCGCCGCGGAGCGGTGGTGAAGGGGGGCGCAACCAAAGTGCCCGCCGTCAGGCGGCCAGCCCCCATCCCCCGTTTTCGCAAACAATCCACTTTAACCCCCCGCATCCCCGCGCTAAGCCCGCGCGCAATGATGCGCTTCGCCATAGTCTTGATGCTCGCGCTGGCCGCAACATGGTGGGTGTTGTCCGGGTTCGGGCTGGAAAAAACGCTGCTGCTGATTCTCGGCGCGATCTCCATCGTGCTGGTGCTGATCATGTCCGCGCGCATGCGAATTCTGGACCGCGAGACCGCGCCCTATCTCACCATTCCGCAGACGCTCGCCTATTTCGGCTGGCTGTTCAAAGAGATCGTGAAGGCCAATGTTCAGGTCGTGAACGCGGTCATGGCGCCCGACCTCGAGGTCAGCCCGACGCTGGTTAAAATCCGGCGGCAAGTCCGACCTGTCCAAGACGATGTTCGCCAATTCCATCACCCTGACGCCCGGTACGGTCTCGGTCGATCTGGGCGATGACCACATTCTCGTCCACGCGCTGCTGTCCGAGATGAGCGATCCCGACGACTTCGCGGAAATGAGCGAGCGCTCCAGCTGGGCGGTCGGGCAATGAGCGCGCTGATGGGCTATATCATGCTCGCGGCCGCGTTCTTTTTGATCGTGTCCATGGCGCTGATGCTGTTCCGGCTGATCGCGGGGCCGTCGCTCTATGACCGGCTGTTGGCGGTCAATTCGTTCGGCACAAAGACCGTGCTGTTTCTGTGCGTGTTCTGCTTCATCATCGACCGGCCGGACGGCGTGGACATCGCGCTTCTCTATGCGCTGATGAACTTCACCGCGACCATCGCCGTGCTCAAATTCTTCAACTACCGCGCGCTGAATGTCGGCCTGCTGAAGGCGAAATACGACATGGATCAGGAGGGCGTGCAATGAGCGTGCTCCTGATGATGGCCGCCGAAGCCGCGCCGAAAGTGGCCGGGCCGGGCGTGGACTGGTCCGCTGTGTGGGATGCCGTGCGCGCCGTCCTGACGGTGGCGAGCCTCGGCGCTGGACTGTTCTTCGTGCTGGCTGGGACCATCGGCGTGATCCGCCTGCCGGACTTCTACACGCGGCTCCACGCGGCGGGCATGACCGATACGCTGGGCGCGGAGCTGATCCTGCTCGGGCTGATCTTCCAGGCGGATGGCTGGCAGATGATCGCCAAGCTGCTGCTCGTCGCCTTCTTCCTGTTCATCACCAGCCCGACGGCGACGCATGCCGTTGCCCACGCCGCCTACCGCGCGGGCGAGAAGCCCGTGCTGGGCCGCTGGCGGATCGACGGGGAGGGCGAGTGATGAGCGCATATGGTCCGGCATTCGAGCCCTGGGGGCGCTATTGGGAGGTGTCTGATCTGAGGGATCACCTTTGCAACTGCTTTGGACCCTTTTATCCGACCGAAGCCGATCTGCTGATGCAGATGGTTCCGGTCTACGTTGTCGTTCTGCTTCTCGCTTTTCTGATCCGGCAGCGTCCGAGATTGGGCCTGCCGCGCGCCTTTCATTTCGGTGATGACTTGTATCACGCGCCCGACGAGCTCGCCGCATGATCCTTGCCGCCGACATATCGCCCGCCGTGCCAACGATCCTGCTCGACATCTGTTTGCTGACCCTTCTGGTCGTCACGGCCTTCGCCATCGTGCGGATGCGTTCGCTCTTCGCCATCGTCATGCTGCAGGGCGTCTATTCGCTCGTGGCCGCCGCGTGGTTCGTGACTCTGGATGCGGTGGATGTGGCTTTCACCGAAGCGGCTGTGGGAGCGGGCATTTCGACCGTGCTGATGCTCTCGGCCATGCTGCTCGCGGACCGCAAGTCCACGCCCGTGCCCAAGACGCGTCAATGGGGCGCGCTGGCGGTTGTCTTCATCGCGGGTGCGGCCATGCTGTTCGCCGTGCCGGACCTGCCCGCCTACGGCTCCGCTGATTCGCCCGCCAATGCCTATGTCGGGACCGACTATCTGGCCAAGACGGCGGTGGAGGTCGATATCCCCAATGTGGTCACGGCCGTGCTGTCGTCCTACCGGGGCTATGATACGTTCGGCGAAGTCGTTGTGATCTTCGCCGCCGGACTGGGCGTGCTGTTGCTGCTGGGCCTGAACGGCAATGCGGGCCGCTACCGCGCCGAAGTGCGCGGGCAGAGGCTGTCCGAGCGCGCCGCGCCGACGGGCGTGTCCGCGCGCGACGGGACAGTGGCCGAGGACCCGCCCGTGGACACGACGCCCGTGCAAGCCGGTGGACGCCCCTCTGTGACGGGGCTCGACACATGAGGATCCCGGTCAAGCCAAAGCCAGCCAAAGGCCCCGTTGTCCCGCCAGCCGGGTCCGACCCGCATGTGCTGCTGCGCGTCATTTCCAAATTCCTCATCCCGCTCATCGCGCTGTTCGCCTTCTATGTGCAGTTCCACGGCGAATACGGTCCGGGCGGCGGTTTTCAGGCGGGTGTGATCCTGGCCGTGTCGATCATCCTCTACGCGCTGATCTTCGGCCTCGCTGAGGCCAAGCGCGCCTTTCCGCCCTGGCTGGTGCGGCTCGGCATGACGCTGGGCGTGCTGCTTTACGGCGGCACGGGCGTGGTCGCGTGGCTGCTGGGCGGCGAGTTCCTGAACTATTCCGTGCTGTTTCCGGACCCGATCGACGGCCAGCATTACGGCATCATCGCGATCGAGCTCGGCGTGCTGACGACGGTGACCAGCGTCATGGTGGCCTTCTTCTACGCTTTCGGTTCGCGCCAGCCCGACATCGAAGACGGGGACTGGTAGGATGGAGATCGGGCTGTTCAGTCACTTCAACTATGTGGTCGTGATCATCCTGATGATGGTCGGGCTCTATATCGTGTTCGCCTCGCGCAACCTGATCAAGAAACTGGTCGGACTGAGCGTGTTCCAGACCAGCGTTTTCCTGTTCTACATCACGCTCGCCAAGATCGCGGGCGCGCAGCCGCCCATCCTCGTCAAGGACAAGTCCACCAAGTCGGGCTATGATGAGTATTCTCAATATAATGAGGCAGTGCAGACCGCGGCGGGCGGCAACACCTACTACCTGCCCAGCACCGGCTCCGACATCCTCTACTCCAACCCGCTGCCGCACGTGCTGATCCTGACGGCCATCGTGGTCGGCGTCGCGACGCTGGCCATCGGCCTGGCGCTCTCTGTCCGCATCCGCGAGGTCTACCAGACCATCGAAATGGACGACATCGAGCGCGCCGACTTCCAGTACAATCTGGAAGGCACAGATGCGGCCACAGTGAAGAACGCATCATGAGCAGCTGGTTCGTCACACACGGCGCGGCGTTCATCGTCGTGCTGCCGCTGCTCATGGCGGCGATCACGGCCGTGCTGCCCGCCGTGCGCAGGCTCGCCTGGTTCACCGCGCTGGTCGTGGTCAGCCTTGTCGCGCTGGTCGCTTTCATCGTGCTGCAGACCCAGATCGATCTCGGCGCCTTCATCTACCGCATGGGCGGGTGGGAGCCGCCGCACGGCATTTCGCTCGGCATCGACGCGGTCAACGCGCCGATCGCGCTGCTGATCGCGGCCATGGGCGTGGCGACGCTGGTCTATGCGGAACCCGCCGTGGACAGCGAAGTGCAACGCAAGAAGCGCGCGCCGTTCTACGCTGCCTTCCTGCTCTGCGTGGCGGGACTGCTGGGCATGGTGGTCACGGGCGATGCGTTCAATGTCTTCGTCTTTCTCGAAGTCAGCTCGATCTCGACCTACACCCTCGTCGCCATGGGCGCGAACCGCGACCGGCGGGCGCTGAGTGCCGCGTTCAACTACCTCATCCTCGGCTCGATCGGTGCGACCTTCTTCGTGATCGGCATCGGCTTTCTCTACGCAGAGACCGGCACGCTCAACATGGCGGACATGCGCCAGATCCTGGCGAATCTCGATGGCGGCTCGCGGGTGGCGCAGGTCGGCTTCGGCTTCGTTCTGGTCGGGCTGGGGCTGAAGCTCGCCATGTTCCCGCTACATACCTGGCTGCCCGGCGCCTATGCCTACAGCCCGACAGCCGTGACGGCCTTCCTCGCTTCGACCGCGACCAAGGCCGCGCTCTACCTTCTCTACCGCTTCATGTTCACCGTGTTCGACCCGAGCTTCGACTATGTCGCCGTGACGCTTACCTATGTCGTCACGGCGCTGGCCGTGATCGGCATGGTGTTCGCCAGCCTGCAGGCGCTGTTCCAGACCGATGCGCGGCGGACGCTCGCGTTCAGCTCCGTGGCCCAGGTCGGCTACATGCTGCTCGGCATAGGGCTGATCAGCACGCTGGGTCTCGTGGGTTCCTATCTGCACCTGATCAACCACGCCGTGGTCAAGGGCGGGCTGTTCCTGTGTCTCGGCGCGATGTGGTACCGCTTCGGCATCACCCGGATCTCCGACATGGCGGGCCTCGGCAAGACCATGCCGATCACGACGGCCGCCTTCACCGTGCTCGCCTTCTCTCTCATCGGCGTGCCGTTCACGGCCGGCTTCGTGTCCAAGGTCGCGCTGGCGGAAGCGGCGCTGGAGCGCGGCTGGTATTGGGCCGTCGCGGTCATCATGATCGCGTCCATTCTGGCGCTCCTCTATATGGGCCGGATGATGATGGTCGCCTATTTCAGCCCGCCGCCCGCGAGCGCGCTGAACTCTGACGGCCGCGTGCAGAGACGCGAAGCGCCGCTGCTCATGCTCGTCCCCATGATTGGCCTGGCCGTGACCAGCGTGCTGATCGGCGTGCGGGGCAATGTCTATCTGGCGGAAGTGTCCGAAAATGCCGCGCGCGTCCTGCTGCCGGGAGGCGGGCTGTGAGTGCGGTTCCAGCAATATTCGTCCCCGGACTTGATCCGGGGTCCATTCGCATCGCGGTCGGGTTGCCGACGCGGATGCGTGGCTGGGATGACGTCGATGCGATTAGGCCCCGGGTCAAGCCCGGGGACGATGTGATCGGGGGTGCACGCCATGTATAGCCCCGAACTTGCCGTTGCGCTGATGATGCTGATCCCGCTGGCGGCGGCCGCGATCATTCCGGTCGTGGGCAAGTCCGCCAACCTGCGCGAGACCGTCACCTTCGTGGCCGCCCTGCTGCTGCTCGGCAATGTCGCCTATCTCTGCTCGCTCGTCGCGGGTGGGGCGCGGCCCGAGCTGACCCTCGGCAGCTTCGCCGGGCAATTCGACATCAAGTTCCGCCTGGAGCCTCTAGGCGCGACCTTCGCCGCCATCGCGAGCTCGCTGTGGATCGTGAACTCCATGTTCACGCTGGGCTATATGCGCGGCAACAACGAGAAGAACCAGACGCGCTTCTTCACATTCGTCGCGATCGCCATTGCGTCGGCCATGGGCATTGCGGGCTCGGCCAACCTCATCACGCTGTTCATCTTCTACGAGGCGCTGACGATCTCGACCTTCCCGCTGGTGTCCCACAAGGGCGACGCCAAGGCGCGCAAGGGTCTCACGATCTACACGCTGGTGCTGATGGGCACGTCGCTAGGTTTGCTGCTTCCCGCCGTGATCGGCACGCAGGTCTTCGCAGGCACGACGGAGTTCGTGCCGGGTGGCGTGTTCCCGGAAGGCATTTCAACGACGGTCACCTCGGTCCTGCTGCTGCTCTTCGCCTTCGGTATCGGCAAGGCGGCGCTGATGCCGACCCACCCGTGGCTGCCCAACGCCATGGTCGCGCCGACGCCAGTGTCGGCGCTGCTCCACGCTGTGGCGGTTGTGAAGGCGGGCGTGTTCACCATGCTCAAGGTCGTGGTCTATACTT